>CAZXBY010000023.1:0-10275 GCA_964639055.1 Candidatus Woesearchaeota archaeon | reverse complement strand
GTGGGACTACGGGCTACCACGTGACATGCTCACCGAAGCACAGACCCATCAAATCCTTGTAGAAAGCGGCATTGAAAGTATTGAGACCGCAATTCGTGAACTTAAAGACCTCGACGGAGAGGCTCTTGTTCAGGAACTGGAACGAATCAAAAGCCAGCTTGTTGAAGAAAGTCAAACGCCCAATATTGAACTTTAACCCCATGAATTATGAACAGTTACAACACCCATCCCAATCCCTACAAAAAGCACCTCTCCTCTGAGGAAGTGCTAGAGAAAAGGCTCGAGAATATTGACCAAAACCTGTGGCGGTATGCCAAGCTCTTCCTGATCCTGCTCCTTGTTCTACTTTTCTCTCTATTCACGGTCATTGTGACCTGTCGTTTTGCTTTTTTAATCTTTTAAATTATGCCAGTAGTAGCACCACCGCCAGCTCCAAGGCTCATGAAAGCCTATCGACGAGCAGCAAAGGAACTCAATCAAACCATTACTCGTGCCGATCCAAGAAAGCCTACTGTTTACATTAGAAAAATAGTGCTGATCGACATTGAAGAAATTACAAAGAATCTGGAAAGAGAGACTCGCATTTGGTTAGAGCATGAAGTCCCAAAGCAGTACAAGGCAGGGAGTTTTCGAGCGATCAGCGAAAGTAAAGCAAAGGAACTTGTACTCACTCAGACAGAGTTCGGGCAGATCCACAAAGAAGCTATCGAAACACTTGTAGAAGAAGCCTATCTTGATTTTGCCAATGGTATCGAGGGAGTAAAACGAGCAGGTCGTGAGTTCATCAGTGAAATGGTCAAGATGAGGATTAATGAGCGTATTGTAGTTGGTGCGATTAAAGGAGAAAGCGTGTACAAGATCAAACGAGAAGTTAAAAAACTGGTAGAAAAACGAGGATTTACTGCGTTGATTGACCGTGGAGGGAAACGTTGGAAGATTGACCGCTACGCTGAAATGCTCGTGCGAACACACCTCATCAAGGCAAATAATGCAGGTTTAGTGAATCGCCTCCTTGAAAATGGTGTAACACTTGTTGAAATGTCACACCACGCCTCGAGTTGTCCGATTTGCCAGCCGTATGAGGGGAAGGTGTTCAGTTTAACTGGTGATGATAGAAAACACGGCAAAGCACCAGACTTGCCGATACACCCTAATTGTAAGCATAGTTTTTTGCCGTATATTGAGTAAATAGGAACTAAAATTTGTACTAAAATAAAAAACTTCTTAATTTGAGTTGTTTGTCTTGAAAAAAAACTATACTTTGGTAAGATATTCATGGGATTATTTTCCGATCAATTTAACACCTGCAAAATATGGATGATTCAAAACAAGAAACAATCGGGCAGAAAATAAAAAAACGCAGACATGAGCTTAAGCTAACGCAGGAAGGTTTAGCTCGAAAAGCTGATATTCCTTATACTACATTCGTAAAAATTGAAGCTGATGTAGTGAAAAGTCCATCTGTTGATACGGTTAAAAAAATCGCAATGGCACTAGATATTACTATTGATGAATTAATCTCATAAACTATGAACAATCAAAACAACTCCGTTATCACAAATTTTATTTGGCAAGTAGCTGATGATATTTTGCGAGATATTTATGTAAAAGGAAAATACAGGGATGTAATACTTCCAATGACTGTGCTTACTCGTATTGATAGCGAGCTAGAAGGAACAAAAGAGAAGACAATGTCAGAGTATAAAAAGTTTAAAGATAAAATCACAAACATAGAACCTGTTTTACAGCGAGCTACTGGATATTCATTTTATAATACTTCTGATTTTACATTAAAAACACTTCTTAAGGATCCAGAAAACATTAAAGCCAATTTTAAACAATATTTGCATGGTTTCAGTTCAAATATTCAAGATATATTGCAAAAATTCAAATTTGAAAATCAGATTCAAACATTAGAAGAATCAGACATACTTTTTGCTCTTATTGAAAAATTTAGTGATGCAAGTGAGAAACTATCCCCAAAGAATCTCAATAATCACGATATGGGATATGTTTTTGAAGAGCTTATTCGTAAATTTAACGAGGAAAACAATGAAGAAGCAGGAGAGCATTTCACCCCTCGTGAAGTGATCCGATTGATGACAAATATTCTATTCTTACCCGTTCAGGATGAGATCAAGAACAAACCTCTTTCTATTTATGATCCATGTGTAGGAAGTGGTGGAATGCTTTCAATTGCAAAAAACTTTATTAAATCTGATAATAGCAAAATACATTCAACAGCTGATATTTTTACATTCGGACAAGAGATAAATCCTGAAACCTACGCTTTATGTAAAGCGGATATGCTTTTAAAAGGAGAAACAGATAATAAAGTAGCTTTTGGTTCTACTCTTTCAAATGATGGATTCCCTACAGAAAAGTTTGATTTCATTCTTACCAATCCTCCATACGGAAAATCTTGGAAAACCGATCAGGCAAAACTTTCAACAGGCGGGAAAAAAGTAGAGATTTTAGATTCTCGTTTTACCATTGGAACACCTCGTATCAATGACGGTCAGCTCTTATTCACTCTGCACATGCTTTCAAAGATGAAACATGACACTCCTCTTGGTACTCGTATTGCAAGCGTTCATAACGGCTCTGCTTTGTTTACAGGAGATGCAGGAAGCGGAGAAAGTAATATTCGTAAACATATTATTGAAAATGATTATTTAGAAGCGATTATAGCTCTGCCTAAAGATCTTTTTTATAACACAGGAATTGGAACTTATATTTGGGTAATGACCAATCGAAAACCTGATCATAAAAAAGGAAAGGTACAACTCATCAATGCAACTAGTGAAGAGTTTTACTTAAAGATGACAAAGAGCCTTGGGAAAAAACGAAATGAGCTACAAGAAAGTCATATCAATAAAATTTATGAATTATTTAATAATTTTAAGGAAACAGAATCTTCAAAGATTTTTGATAATGATGACTTTGGATATTCTCAAATAATTGTAGAAAGACCCAAAAAAGACGAAAATGGGAAAGTTATTTTAAAAAATAAAAAACCTGTTCCAGATGCTTCACTTCGAGATAAAGAAAACATACCGCTTAAAGAAGATATTCAAGAATATTTTGAACGAGAGGTTTTACCTTTTGCATCTGACGCATGGATTAAAAAAGCAGATCCAAAAATTGGTTATGAAATCAACTTTAACAAGTATTTCTATGAATACACTCCGCCACGAAGTCTTGAGGATATTAAAAAAGATATTCTCGCTTTGGAGAATGAAACAGGAAACGTTTTAGAAGAAATAATTAACGATTAATTATGACGAGAACTACCGTAAAAATACCATTTCCCGAATTTCATCCTGCAGTAAATACTGTAGCAAAATCTTTGTATGAAAGTGGTCATTTTACAGATGCTCTTAGGAGGGCAAGTATAAAACTAGAGGAAGAATGTAAAAAGATTTACAAAGAAAAGACAGGAAATGAGGCAAGCGGAACACAATTAATGGCAAAATTGTTTTGTGAAAAGGATGGAAAAGTTTGTATGCCAATGACAAATTTATCTATTAAAGATGGATCAGATCGTCAAAAAAGTATCTACTTTCTTTTTTCAGGATGTATTGGAGCAATACGAAATCCAATAGCTCATGAATCTGATGATTTAGAAGACGTTGAAGCATTGTATGGATTAAACATTGTAAGCTATTTGTTTCATAAGCTTGAACAAGTAACGAATAAAAAAGAAGCTGCAGAGGAAAAAGTGGATATAATTATATCTTCAACAGTTGACTTGGAAACAATTGAAACAAGTTTAATGGCAATTTTATTAGAAGACGATGAAATAAAATCTATTGCAGATACAACCACTGATAAATCTAATGCAAAACTTAGTATTAAAAAACGAGTTCAAGAGATATTAACAGATCAATTGAATATCGTTGGAGAAGATACGTATAACGCATTTTTTGCTGATAAAGAATTTCAGGAAAAAATTTATCATTTAATTCTTGAAAAAATATATGAGTAATACAACTATCAAAACCAAACAAACGGCGATACCTTGGCTTGGGGAAATTCCTGAGAGTTGGGAAATTCAAAGGCTATATAGCGTTATTAAAAAAACGAAAAATGGAGCTTGGGGAGCTGAACCTAAAGATGATAATAATGATATTATTTGTATTCGTGTGGCTGATTTCGATAATGAAAACTATGGAATTAGTGAAGTAAAGTTAACAACGAGAAATATTGATGATAGCGGCAATCTTCTGTTAAATAATGGAGATTTAATCTTTGAGAAGTCTGGTGGAGGAGATAATCAATTAGTTGGTAGAGTTGTTATTTTTAATAAATCTTTTAAAGCTGTAACATCAAATTTTCTTGCGACTATTCAGATAGAAAAAGATTCTATAGATAATCAATTTTTATTCTATGTGTTCAAATATTTTTATAATGTTCATTTGAATTATAAGTCTATAAAGCAAACAACTGGTATTCAAAACATTGATTCTTATCAATATTTTCAAGAAAGATTTGCAAAACCTCCTCTCCAAACCCAAAAAAAAATCGCCAGCTACCTTGATGATAAAACCGCCAAAATCAAAAAACTCATCGATGATAAGAAAAAAATGATTGAGCTACTCAAAGAACAAAAACAATCAATTATTCACGAGGCAGTGACCAAGGGAATAGAAAAAAATGTAAAGATGAAAGATAGCGGAGTTGCATGGCTTGGGGAGATTCCTGAGGGGTGGGAAGTGCGAAAACTGAGAACAGTAGTAAAATCAGTTCAAACGGGATCTACGCCCGAAAATCCAAGTGATAATCCTGCATTTATTGATGGTAAAATTCCTTGGTATTCTCCAGGTGATTTTAGAGATTCGCTTACTTTGAAGAATGAAACTGAAAAAATGATTAATACCGATTTTATAGAAGAGGAAGGAATGATTTTGTATGAACCTAAAACAGTATTTATAATTGGAATTGGTGCAACACTTGGAAAGTTTGCAATATCACTAGTTCAATCAACTTCAAATCAACAGCTAAATGCAATAACTTTTTCAGAGGAAATACTTCCTTTTTTTGGGTTATATTACTTCAACTCAATGAAGGACTACGTTTACAATTCTGCTAATTCTGCAACTTTGCCAATTTTAAATCAAACACAAACAAAAAACCTATTGATAGTTAAGCCCCTTCCCAAAACCCAAAAAGAAATCATCACTCACATCGAAAAAGAATCCAATAAAATAAATACCGCTATTTCAAAAATAGAACAAGAAATAGAACTCATTGAAGAGTATAAAAAATCATTGGTTTACCATGCGGTAACAGGAAAAATTTCTAAACTTATTTAATTTACAAAATATATGTCTACAAATCTCAAAGAAATCGCTATCGAAGAACTCATTACTAATCATCTAGTACAAAAAAATGGTTTTGTGCAAAAGTTTTATAGTGGTGAACATTCCAACCATTATGACAAAAAGGAGTGTATCGATACAACGATGCTTTTTAAGTTTTTGGAAAAATCTCAATCAGAAGAAATGGTAAAGCTCAAAGAAAATTATGGAGAAGATTATCAAAAAAGACTTATTGCTCGTATTCAAAAACAAATACGAGAACGAGGAGTTTTGCATGTTCTCAAAAAAGGAGTGAAGGATCTGAACTGTTATTTTGACTTGATGTATTTTGAGCCAAATTCAACATTAAATCCTGATCTAGAAAAACTCTGGAAAACAAATATTTTTGCAGTTACTCGTCAATTATATTACAGCGAAAAGAATAAAAACTCATTAGATATTGTGATCCTAGTAAATGGTTTGCCAATTATAACTATGGAACTAAAAAATCTTCTTACAGGACAAAATGTAAAAGATGCGATAAAACAGTATCAGTATGATCGAAATAGCAGAGAAACACTTTTTCATTTTGAAAGATGCCTCGTTCATTTTGCGGTTGATACAGAATTGATTTATATGACCACTAAACTTGCAGATGCAAAAACTTGGTTTTTACCTTTTAATAAAGGATATAACGATGGAGCTGGTAATCCACCAAGCGAAGATGGAGTTCGCACAGCTTATCTTTGGGAAGAGGTGTTAACAAAATCTCAATTGAGCCATTTGATTGGAAATTATGTTCAAAGTATTACAGAGGAAAAAGAAGATAAAAAAACAGGGAAGAAACAGAAAATTAAAAAATTAATTTTCCCTCGGTATCATCAGCTCGACGTAGTGAGTAAAATTCTTGAAGATGCAAAACAAAAAGGAACAGGAAATAAGTATTTAATTCAACATAGTGCAGGAAGTGGAAAAAGTAATTCTATAAGTTGGCTAGCTCATCAGCTTTCTAAATTACACATGGAAGATGGTCGTACAAATGCTTTTGACAGCATCCTAATCGTTACTGACAGAAAAATACTTGATAAACAGTTGCGAGATACGGTAAGCGGTTTTGATCATAAAACAGGAGTTATTGAAATAGTTTTGAGCGGAAAAGAATTAAAAATTGCTCTAGAAAACGGGAAAAGAATTATTATCACAACTATTCAAAAATTTCCTGTTATTGTTGATACCATTGGAGAACTTGGAGGACAAAAATTTGCAATCATTATTGATGAGGCTCATTCAAGCACAAGTGGAGAAATGGTCGCACAAATGAATAGAAGTATCAGTCTTGATGAAAATGGGGAAGAAAAAACAGATGAAGATATAATCTTAGAAACGCTAAAAGGTCGAAAAATGCTTACAAATGCAAGTTATTTTGCATTTACAGCTACTCCAAAAAATAAAACATTGGAAATATTTGGAGTGGAAACAGAAGAAGGAAAATATAGAGCTTTTCATAGCTATACGATGAAACAAGCTATTGAAGAAGGTTTTATCCTTGATGTTCTTAGAAATTACACTACTTATGATAGTTACTATAAAATTGTAATTACTGGAGACAAAGAAGAGGAGTACGATAAAAAACAAGCAAACAGACAATTAAAAAACTTTGTAGAAAGTCATCCTCATACAATTGAGTTAAAAGCACGAATAATGCTTGATCATTTTTATAACAAGGTTTACCTAAAGGGATTGATAGGAGGAAAAGCAAAAGCTATGGTTGTATGCCAAAGTCGTATAAATGCAGCGAAATATCATTTTGCATTTAAAAAAATTATTCAAGAAAATAACTATCCTTTAGGAATAATCACAGCTTTTTCAGGAGATATTAGTCTTGATGGGAATGAGTGGAATGAACCAAAATTAAATAAATTTAGTTCAAGTAAGATTCCTGATGAGTTTGAAAGTGGAAGTTATCAAATATTGATCTGTGCAAATAAATTTCAAACTGGTTTTGATCAACCATTGCTGCAAGCTATGTACGTTGATAAAAAACTAGGAGGAGTTGGAGCAGTACAAACACTTTCACGATTAAATCGTATGCATCCTGATAAAGATTCTGTATTTGTACTTGATTTTTATAATAATGAAGATGATATCAAAAAATCATTTGACCCATATTATCAAACAACAATTCTTGCAGGAGGAAGCGATCCTAATAAACTTCATGATTTAAAAGATGCTCTTGATGCATTTAATGTATATGAGAGTTTTATTGTGAATAAATTCGCCACAGAAATTTTAAATGGTGTGCCTGTTGAAGAGCTACACACTCTATTAGATAGTGTTGTAGAAAATGTAAAAACATTACCTGTGGAGCAAATTGATGATTTTAAAGATAAATCAAAATCATATATTCGGTTCTATGGATTTATTGCTCAAATTCTTCCGTATGAAATACCTGAATTTGAAGAACTATATCAATTTTTAAAAGTTTTGAGTAAGAAAATAGCAGGGCTTGGATCAAAAGAAAGTGTTATAGCTCAAGATGTACTAGATTCAATTGATTTTGATTCATATCGTAATCAAAAAATGACATCAAATGCACGTATTCATTTATCAGAGTCTGATGATATTAAACCAGTTCCACCATCAAGCGGTAATACTGGAGGAGATGATCCACAAGAAATTTTAGAAAACATTGTATCTGAATTTAATAATCAGTTTGGGACAGAGTTTAAGGATGAGGACAAGGTTAAGCAAATTTTATCTAATCTTTCAGATGAAATTGTCGCAGATGAAAGAATTATTGACTCATTACAGGATTCAGATCGAGTAAATAGAATGCTTGTTTTGAAAAAACTTCTTGATGAAAAGATGACTGAAAATGTAGATAATCATCTCGAACTATATAATAACTACCATGATAATGGTGATTTTAAAGAACACTTAACAAGATATATCGATAAAGTTGTTAAGGAAAAATTGAAAGAAAGAACTTAATTTAATAAAAACAATATGACTAATTTAAACGATTTCTGGATACTCCTTGGACATATATCTCTTTTTCAATGGATTGTTGGAATAATTTCATCAGTATTTTTTGGATTTGCAATATATGTTTGGAGGTATATACGAATTCAATGGAGATTTATGCGAAATTTAAAAAGAAAAGTTTATTTTCTAAAAACTTCGAATGATAAGATCCTACAAACTGAAAAGGATTTAATTAAAAAAATAGAATTATTTAATGTTGAATCTGATATAAAGGATATTACTAATGATATTAAAGTTACGCAGGGCTTAGATAAAAACGCGGTTTATATCGTCGGATACAATAAGGATTACAAGAATTATAAAAAATTAGTTGATAAAGCTTCTGATAAAAATATCCCTGTAATAATTTTTGCTAAACAGGGTGAAATTAGAGAATCAGAACATTGGGATGTTTTTAATAGTTACATTTATTGCGATGTAGCAAATACCTCTAGCAGATTGGCTGTGATATTAATGAACACTTTAATAATTACTAAATAATGAAGAAAAGTAGTTTTAATGCAAAATTTCGGGAATATGCCGTTAGTAAAATTTCTCCTACAGAAACTGAAAGAAATTTTGTATCTAGCGTATACGGTGATGTCTGTGATGTATTAGGAGAAAATAAATGTATCCAAATTGGTTCTTACCCTCGTTTTACAGCAATTCGTCCATTGCATGATTTAGATGTGCTTTATATTATAGGGCAATATGATCCAAGGGGAGTTCATCCAGAAGGAGTTTTAAAAGAATTGGAACAGAAAATAAACAATGAATTCAAAAATTCAACATCGTATGAAATAAGTATTTCTCTACAAACTCATTCCATTACGATTTCTTTTACTAGTAATGGAGAAGAAGTGTTTGCCATAGATATTGTTCCTGCATATTCTTCTATAAATAAAAATGAGTTTGGGCAAGATACTTATTATGTCCCTGAAGTATTAAGAGTAAATCACGGCAAAAGAAATCAATTTTATGCCGAAAAATCAATACATCATGAAGATATGGGATGGATAAAATCAGATCCTCGTGGATACATTGAAGTGGCAAAGAGAGTTAATAATAGTAATACAGATTTTAGAAAAACAGTGAAGCTTATAAAATTTTGGAAACAAAATGCTAAATCAATAGATGAAAATGTAAAAATAAAATCATTTCACATTGAACAAATAATCACGAGTTATTTCTCAGAAGACAGGTCACTAGATTGCTTTGATGCAATTTTTAAATTTTTCTCTAATCTAGAACAATATGTCTCATCAGCTCAAATTCTAGATCGGGCAGATTCAAGTAAATACATTGATGAATACATAGATAAATTATCTGAAATTCAAAAAAATAAAATACTTCAAGCGAGAGATTATTTTATGGTAAAATTAGAGATTTTTAATGATGCATCAAGTTTGGATAATCTTTTTACAGGAGGATTTTATATAAGAAAATCCAATGAAGAAAATTTTTTATTTGAACAAGGCATACCTATCTTAGTTGATCCAGTAATAAGTTTTGAAATTGATGGATGGGTTACAACTAAAGGTCATAAAAATGGATTTCAAAAATATTGGTTAAGCAAGCGAGATAATAAAATAAAATTAGAAGCAGGAGTTCAAAAAAATATAAAATATATAATTACAAAAGGGAAAAAACTTTCTGGCTTAACTAAATGGAAAGTAAAAAATGATAATCAATCTGAACAACCAAGAGGAGAAATAACAGATAACAATACAAGGAATAATCCTGAATCAATTGCCTATAAAGGCAATCATTATGTTGATTGTTTTTTAATTGAGAATAATGTGTGTATTGCTAGATACAGAAGATACGTTGCTGTTATCTGATAAAAATCTATTTGATTTTTTCATAGCTTCTGATACTATTTAGGTACAGGGCTATTTTTCAAATAGTCATGCAGAGTCTTAAAGACCAACTCGTTCGCGAAAATTCGCGA
>CAZXBY010000022.1:0-10359 GCA_964639055.1 Candidatus Woesearchaeota archaeon | reverse complement strand
TATGGTTCAGCCGCATTATCTTTCTTCCTACAAGACCTAAATAAACCAATAGCTTTCACATACTCACAACGTTCAATCGATCGAGCATCAACGGATACGCATTTAAATCTTATTTGTTCGGCAGAATATGCTGTCTCTGATATTGCAGAAATTGCGGTTATTGGGCATAAAGATTTAAATGATAACACATGTAATGTACTTTCGGGAACAAAATGTAGGAAAATGCATTCGTCTAGGAGAGATGCTTTTCGAGCAATAAATGATATTCCGATAGCAGAAATTACTCCAATTTTTCATTCTGAAAAAAGAGATAATAATATTAAAATATTAAAAGAGTTTAATGCGCGAAATTCTAAAATTCCAAAATTAGATACGAAATACTCGGATAAAGTCGCTTTAATTAAATTTACTCCTGGACAAAATCCAAAAATTTTAGATTTTTATGAAAAGGAAGGATATAAGGGCATTGTAATTGAAACGACAGGGTTAGGGCATATCGCAACAGAGGATTCAAGTAATAATTGGTTGCCAAAAATAAAAAAGTTAATAGAAAAAGGAATTACTATTATAGCTGTTCCTCAAACATTAGGGGGAGCATTAAATCCAAATGTATATACTAATGGGAGAAAATTACAAAAAACAGGTATTATCTTTTGTAAGGATATGCTTCCTGAAACAGCTTTCATAAAACTTTCTTGGATTTTGGGGCATAAGGCATGGGCGTATAACAATAAAAATAGAATTAAAGAGATACTTCTTGAAAATATTGCTGGTGAGTTTAATGATTCACTTGGATTTTAAAATCCTTTACTAACAATTGCATTAACATTTCTGTCTTCCCAACTTCTTTCAATTTTAAATCCTGCTTCGCTCAAGTCATCAAGAAATTCATTCATATCATAAATATAAGTATAACGCATTTCTTTTGTATTGTCCTTTACACTCCATGGGATAAAGCACTCCTTCTCTTTATTTTTCAATCTCGGCGAATTACTTCCCCAGCTAGAAATTAATGTTTCACCACCTGGTTTTAAAACCCGATAAATTTCTTTTAATACTTTCATTCTTCTTTCTTTAGATTCAATACAATGTAAAACTGCCCAACACAAAATGCCCTCAAAAAAATTATCCTTAAATTTCAATATCTCAGCTTCCATCACAGAAAATTTTGCATCAATTCTTTTATTTTTTGCATTTTCTTTAGAAAGTTTAATCATTTCCTTAGAAAAATCGATCCCATATAATTCTTGTCCTCGTACTCGCCAGAAATTTCTACCAGTTCCACATCCTAAATCTAAAAGTTTTCCGTTTGTTTTTTTAACAAAATTTTTAACTTCAGGGGGAATCTTTTGTCGATATTCACCCCACAACTTTGCAATATTATTCCAAACCTTTCTTTGCGTTTCTTTAATATTTTCTGGTTTTTCCATAAAAAATAAAACATATTTTCATTTAAATAAGTGTTTATGGCTATATTTGGAATAACTTTATTTCTAATATCACAATTTTCGTTTTAATAATCTTCTTTTGAATTATCTCTCCCTATTATGTAAGGGGAAGTATGATGAAATAAGGGAGTTAGGGGATAATGTTAATTTGTGTTAGTTGGAGAAAGGCTTAAGAACAAAAAGGATAAGGAAGTTGTACAAGGTTCAAAAAGCAAGAAGATTAAAATATTTTTTAAAACTAAACTCTTGAACTAAAATCATTCAGCTTGTAATTTATTTCTCTTAATTCACTAACAGCTTCATTTGTTCTTGTTCTTGTCCTTTCATATATCTCATCACCAACTCCAATATTTGGGAAATCAGACAACGAACTAATTAATTCAAGACTAGGTTGTTTAATTCTTCTCATTTCAGGAATAACCTCAAGCATCCAAGCACTCCCTCTATTTCTTGAAATATTCTCAATCTCGTCATAAGTTAAAATCCCACCCTGATAGCTTCTGTCCTCCCTGTGTGAACAAGTAGCATCAATAGCACCAACAATCATATCAACAATAGACGCATTAGGACCAAGAGTAAGCACTCTACTGTTTCCTACACCATTCCATTTCTTGTGATGGTATTGTTGTCTGTGTATCTTTAAAGATGGAAGGATATATTTATCAAAATCAACCTTAGGGGTGCGATATTGTAATGCAAGTCCCTTAATAACATCCCATTCAAATTTGTTCCCAACTCCAACCAAATCATGTGGTCTTTCGGGATCATTACTTTGTAAACCAAATGTATTCAAAAAATATTCAACATTACAAGAATGTTGCAACATAGATAACATGTACTTTCCAACTTCTTCTTCTGTAGGTAACAAGTCTTTCTGACTCATGAGAAGGTTAAAATATTTTCACTTTTTAAGGTTAATCTTTATTACTAGAAAGCCTTAAAAAACAACCTCCTTATTTCAAAAAAACAAACCTCTATTTTCTTTAAAAAAATTTGACAAAATAGAGGACTAAACTTTTCGTAATAAGAAAAAATATCTTCGTAGCAAGATATTTAAATATAAAAAACAACTTTAAAGGAAGATGAGACAAAAGGGAGGTGATAAATGAAAAAAATATTAACAATAATAACTTGTTTTTCAGTTCTTTTATTTTCAGGACTTGTTCTAGCACAAGGAGAAAGAGATATCACAGGACCGCTCCACGATGAAATAGTCGCAGCAGGAGGCCAAGGAGGAAGTGTATCAGGACTTCCAGAGTTAGCTTTATTACAACAAAGAATACAATTGGAAGAAGCAAGGCAAATAAGGTCAGGCAATATTCAAGTTGCAGGTAAACAAATTCAATTTTCTGAAAAAGCAAATGATAAACTGGAATTCAAAGTAAATAACGCTAAGGCGGATACAAAACTTCAAATTAGGCAAGAAGTAAACGGAGAAATTCGTGCACAATTGTCTAATGGAAAAAACGCATCAATAAAAATTATGCCAGACACAGCTTCAGAAACAGCATTGACAAGGTTAAGATTAAAAAATTGTAATGAAACTATGAATTGCACAATTGAATTAAAAGAAGTAGGGCAAGGAAATAAAACTAGGTTAGCTTACGAGTTAAAAACGGAAAGAAAGTCAAGACTTTTCGGATTATTTCAAGCCAGAATGCAAGTGCAAGCACAAGTTGATGCAGAAACAGGTGAGGTTATACAAACCAATAAACCTTGGTGGGCATTTTTAGCTGTTGAGCCAGAAGAGTAATTATTATTATTTTACTTTCGCAAGGATACTATTTTTTTAAAGGGGTATTGTTTTTTTCTAACTTCTTCTTTAATCCTTTTATATTTTTAAGTTAAAGGGATTAAGGAATACAAAAAGTCTTAACCCTTATTAACATTCCAAAAACCTTAAAACTATAATTTAATTATCTAAATTATGAAACCTTTCCAAAAAAAACCAACAAAAACAATTTCAGGCGTAGCACCAGTAGCAATAGTAATACCACCAAGAAAATGTGACCACGGAACGTGTCTTTATTGCCCATCATTAAATGCTCCTCAAAGTTATACTCCAGAGTCACCAGCAATATTAAGGGCAAAAAGTTGTGAATATGACCCAGTAAGACAAGTCAATTCAAGAGTAAAGATGTTAAATGAAATGGGGCATCCAACCGAAAAAATAGAATTAATTTTAATGGGTGGAACTTTTTTGTCTTTCCCAAGAACTTTCCAATTTGACTTTGTGAAAAAATGTTATGATGCCCTAAATGGGAAAGTCGCAAAAGATTTAACAGAAGCAAAAAAGATTAACGAAACAGCCAAAAACAGATGTGTTGCACTCTGTATAGAAACAAGGCCAGACGTCTGTACAGCCTCTCAAATCAAAGATATCTTAGAGTTCGGTGGAACGCGAGTTGAACTCGGAGTTCAAGCAATAGACGACAAAATATACGAAAAAGTAAAAAGAGGACACAAGGTCCAAGATGTAATAGATGCAACAAAAAGATTAAAAAAAGCAGGTTTCAAAGTTGGTTATCACATAATGCCAGGAATTCCAGGGACAAACATAAAAAAAGACATTAAAATGTTTAAAAAAATATTTTTAAGTTCAGATTTTAAGCCAGACCAAATTAAAATTTATCCATGTCAAGTATTGAAGGGTGCAGAATTGGAAGAAAACTATTACAAAGGGGAGTATGTTCCATATTCAAAAGAACAAGTTTCAAAAATAGTAATAGAAATGCTAAAAAGAACTTCAAGATATTGCAGAATAATGCGAATAATGCGAGAAATTCCACCTTCATTTTTAATAGCGGGAGTAAAAAATATAGATATGCGTAAAGACATTGAAGAAGTAATAAGAAAAAAAGGCACAAAAATAAAAGAATTACGATTTAGGGAGATAGGTTTTGCTATAAGAGATAATAGAAAAGTAGATACCAAAATAAAGATCAAAACAACAAGATATAAAGCAAGTGGTGGGATAGAATATTTTATTGAAGCAGTAAATTCCGATGACTTACTTTTCGGTCTAGTAAGGTTAAGATTAGACAAACACTCTCCAGCAATAGTAAGAGAGCTCCATGTTTATGGTCCGGCCTTAAAACTTGGAGAAAAAAATAATGAAAAATGGCAGCACAAAGGCCTCGGAAAAATATTACTAGAAAAAGCAGAAACAATAGCAAAAAATAAAAGATATAAACAAATTAGAATAATTTCAGGAATAGGTGTAAGGGAATATTATAAAAAATTTGGGTATAAAATAGATAAAGATAATACTTATGTTGAAAAAGAATTAGAAAAAGCAAAGTTTCTTTTTCTTCCACCTTGTATAGCTAATTTATCTGTGTCAATAGGGCAAAAGTATGTAACATATTTTTTAGGTAAATTTTAGAGTAAGGGAGTTAATGCATTGTCATGATATTTCAAAGATTATTTTAAGTATTACAAAAAATCCTAAAACAATGAAAGTATACTTATCATAATTTTCTCAAAAATATTCTTATTATTTGTAATTTTTGGTGAATTAGAACTTTTTCCTAGAGTAATTATCTTTTCTATTTTTGTAATATTTTTCAAATTATTACATTCATTAATTTCTATAGTCGCATATTTTATAATCTTTTCATCATCATTGTCATAACTTGCAGTTACTTTAATGTTATATCTTCCTTTTTTAGCATCCTTTGGAATTCCTAAACTAAGTTCTTCTTTTAATGAATCGCCCTTTTCCCCATATTCATCTAAGTCAAACTCCTCACTTTCTGTAAAAATATTAAGTTCTCTGCTTTCAATTGTTAGTTTTAAATCATCATAACTATCGGTTCCCAAATTATCAATCTTTACATCAAATAAAATATTATCCCCACAGGTAGTGTCTGATGAATCAATCATCAAGTCTTTCATTACAACATCATTTTCTTCTCTTTCTATTTGTATCTCAACATAGTCTTCATTGCAGATACCCTCATCTTCATCAATCGCTTTCACAAAAATTGCATATCTACTGTCATAAATATCTTCGTCAATTTCAAATTTAAAATCGACAGAATCATGCTTCCTTTCTTTAAGTTTCAAAGAATCTTTTTTCTTTTCAATTCTTTCATCTTCTCCAATATCATACAAATAAATCAAAATATCAAAATCTAAACTAGAATTAAAATTATTATCAAATCTTAAATTAACATCAATATCATCTCCGGGTTTAAAATCCTCATTATTGTTAGGGTCTTTAATATAAATATTTAACAAAGATGATAAATTTAAGTTGTCATCACTGCATTTACTCAAATCATTAAATTCAGGTGGCTTTTCTGAACATCTAACAGGGCAACAAAAGGCAGAATCAGAAACGCCTAAATTATTTAAACGACAAATTTCATCATCACTACAAACATAACCTTGTATCTCACTACAACTAAAGTCACTAATGTCACCAACAGAAACATTCCATTTATGACTAGAATTCTTCTCATAATCACTTACAAAAGCTTCAAGAGAATAAAACTCCTTTTCTTCATTAAAAGTATAACTTTCTCCCTCAAAAACCTTAATTGAATCTAAGAACCAAGAAATATTAATACTATCTCCATCAATATCATAAGAATCAACGTTGAATAATTGATTTGTATTTTCCATAATCTTTAAAGAATTTAAAGAAGGACTAAAAGAGCTAATACTAGGAGCATCATTTACATTTAAAACATCAACTTCAAAAAGAAAGTCACTATGTTCCCATTCGTCAGATACTCTTAAATTACACGATGCAACACCATTGTAATTTAAGTCAGAAACATAATGTAAGACTCCATTCTCAACTTCACACTGAATATTTTCTTCTGATGTAACACTAAAGTCAAAATCATCTTCCTCAATATCACTCGCATTAAGTTCGCATTCATATTCCTCATCCTCTAAAATGCTGTTTTCACAATTCAATTCAAGAAAAACAGGTGGTTCATTAGCGTCAACAACATTTAATTCAATACTATTAGAATAAATTATTCCGCTCATTTCATCTGTTGCAGAAAATATAATATTCTCAATCCCAAACCAGTCTTTTTTTGTGAAAAATGAAACAATCCCTTCATTATTAATATTAACAATAATAGAATCATTTCCACTAACTTCAAAGCTTATTGAATCAAGATCAATATCACTAAAATAATCATTTAAATCAAAAGCATTAGTAAGGTTAGTATCTTCTTGCCATGTGATGTTCTCAATAGAACCATTAAAAATAGGAGCATCATTTACAGGTAAGACTCTTAATGTTATTCTCTCAGTCAAAGCGTCATTCTTTCCATCAAACACTTTAAACACAATCCAATCTTCTCCATTCCAGTCCTTAGTTGACGAAAAATTAATAATTCCTGTATTCTTATCAATATCCAAAAGAGCAATATTTTCTTCACTAGATGTTTCATTAAAATAAAATCCAATAGAATCTAATGGATCTAAATCATAACAAAAGTTAGATAAATTAAAAGTAGAATTTTCGTCCTCATCCCACTCTAAATCTGGAATTTCATCACATATAGGTGCTTGATTTTTATTAGCAACAACAATCTCCACCTCAAGACTAAAAGTTAACTCTCCATCGCTAATATTGATAATAAAGATATACTCTCCATTGTCATAAGCTCCAGTTTGCCAAACAAATTCGTTTCCTTCTGTATTAATTTGAATAAATCTCGAATCGTTAACAGAATAAGTCAAAATGTCATTTTCTAAGTCATATGCTTCAATAACAATTATTGCACTTTCTCCCTCATTAATATTAATAGTTTCTATATATTCAACGATAGGCATATCATTTATAGGTAAAACCTTTAACAAAATATCGCTAGTTAAACTTTCATTTACTCCATCACTTAATCTAAAAACAACTGATTCTTCACCAAACCAATTATCTTTTACAGAAAAATTCACAATACTACTATTCATATCAATACTTTCTAATATAATATTTTCATTATTTGTAATATTTTCAAAATAGAATTTAACGGAATCAGTCGAGTCCAAATCATAACAAAAGTCTGACAAATTTAATGTGTAATTGTTGTCCTCATTCCATTCAAATACAGGAATAAAATCGCATACAGGTGCCTGATTTACATTTTTAACTTCAACTTTTACCTCAACATTGGAACTAAGTTCTCCATCACTAACATTAACAATAAAAGTATAATTTTCAGAATCATAAGCTCCTGTTTGCCATACAAAAACATTATTCACAATTCCCTCCTCTTCATCTTGAATAAACCTTGAATCATTAACAGAATAAGTTAAATTATCACTTTCAGGGTCTAAAGCTTCAATACTAATAATTACTTCTTCTCCCTCTTCTACACTAATGTCTTCAATTTCACTAACTATTGGGGCATCATTTAAACAATTTTTATAAATATCAGTTGAAAGAATATTATAATCAGGGTCCAAGTCGTTACAATCATCTCCTCCTACAGCATCTCCAATAAATGAATCATTATCTACATCAACTAAATCTCCGTTAATACAATCTTCATCGATACTATTATATGGAATCTCAAGGGCTTCAGGATTTATTGAAAGATTATTATCATTACAATCCAATCCAATCTCTGAATATCCAACAGCCAACTCATTTCCAGAACAGACCGGAATTAGATTTCCATTTCCAAATCCATCAGAATCACTGTCAACGTATCCATCAAAATATTGCCATTTGCTACTATTATTGTCATCACAATCAATATCAGAATAAAATCCGTCAGAATCAACATCTTCTCCGTGTAGAATCCAATGAACAGCATTTTTAAATAATTCTTTTGATTCCTCGCTCCACAAATCAGATTTAGTTATTCCCCAAAAAATTCTTCGCGGACTAATCTTTTTAGCAACAACAAACTTACCTCTGTCTGAAGCAGAATCTCCTTTAACGGTTACAGAATTCGAGTATTTTTGTGCAGTTAAATAATAAATCTGTCCACTTCTCACATTATAAGCATTAAATTCAACTAAAATACCCTCTGTAATTGAATTTTCAAGATTAAATACAGCACTTGAAGTTGAAGATCCAATACTCCCAGACCATAAACTATAATAATTAGGATTCATAATTAAAGATTTATATTCTTCAACAGGAGCATTTTTAATATTTCCGTCTCCCAATAAAACCATCTCGTAATTTGAAAAATTAGTCGTACTAATATCTGAATCATCAATAATATCATAACTTAATCCTAATGTTTGAATTTCGTTAATAACATTCACTTCGATTTTTGAATTATCTCTAACAATATATGCAACATCGGTAGCAAAAACATTTGAGGCAAAAAATAGCATAAAAACAACCAAAACCAAAACAGGTTTTATTGCTACACTTGTTTTTTTGACGGACTTATTCACTCTTTATGCACTTCTTTTTTAGGTTTAGTTTTTTTAAGTACAACGAGAAATATGATAAGAAGAATAACAAAGATGATAAGAAGAACAATAATAAATAAAGCTCCAGAATTTACACTACTCACTTTGTCAATCAAAGATGTGCTATTAGTGTTTGTGCTGTTATTATTTTCACCACTCCACCAATTAAAGCCTTCTTTTTCTTTCGCAATTACAATTACAGTAGAACTTAAACCTACCCCATTTTTCCCTTCAATAGGTGAAAATTTGATATTAATACTAGTCTCTGTTGTTCCTTTCTCTTTTACTTTTATCGTAAAATATGCTTTTCTTTCATTCCCAGCTTCAAGAGTAAAATTATCATCTAAGATCTTAATATTTTCTTCTAAGTCACCAGACGCAGAAATTTCAATATTAACGTCAACATCATTGACATTCTTAACAAGAATATATTTCTCAATTGTATCACCCTCAGTTACCCTTAAAATCATTCTAGCATTCCCAATACTTCCCGTAATAGCTGACGCAAAATTAATCATAATAAGAAATACTATCATTAAACAAAACAACTCTTTGATATACCAATTCTTTTTATTTTCCATTTTCACTTAAGAATTACAACAATTTTATGTTTTTAAAGATGATTGCAACATATAATACATATTGAGTAATAAAAATTCTCGATATATTTTAAATATTCTAATAACTTTACTTTCCATGGAGCTAAATATAAGGTTTGTTGAAAGGTCGGAATCTTTTGGGGGTGGTATTCATTTTATTGTTGACGATGAATGCAAAGTTCTTCTTGAAGATTCAAGTGAAATTACTGAAACACAAAGAGAAGTAGTTCATCATTATGACGGGCATTCCTTAGTACGACACTTATTTTATTTTAATAAATCTATATCTGATGGAATAATTGAAAGAGGCCCAATCAGTTTGCATTGTCCAACCTGTGGACAAAACTATAAAGTAACCCCAGACGATTATGAATCTGCACTAAAAAGATTTCAAAAAAATACTTAATAATTATTAATTTCAACACTCAGGAACAGACTCACAAACAACAAAAGTCAAGTACGACCCGATACTACAAGCAGGTTCAACACTCCACGCACCACTATTCCACACATTATTATAATCATTCCAACAATTGTCATAACCTTTACCAGTTTTACTTACATAAGCAGGATATGGTTTATCTAACCCAATCGCTTCATAATGTTCTTCAGTTAAGGCGCAAAGTTCTTCAGCAGTATTAACAGTATTTCCATAATGATAATACTTATCGATTAAAATTCCTTCTTCATTTCCTATAATTTCAAAACCTTTTACAGGAATATTATTGTAACCTAATGTTATTTGTTCAACATCACTATCACATTGTGTTTCATCACAATCAGGGTCATGAGCAATTTCTGAAACATCATTAACCGAAGCACATCCACCATCTTCAGGATAATCAATTAATCCGTCATCATCATTATCAATTCCATCATTACAAGCGGTTACAGATCCTCCACTACAAGTAACA
>CAZXBY010000021.1:8148-10725 GCA_964639055.1 Candidatus Woesearchaeota archaeon | reverse complement strand
GTTTTCACAAAAGCAATAACAGAAAAAACAATATTTAAAACAATTAAAATCATTCTGAAAAAATCATTCATAACTATAACCCATTGTAAAATTGTAAAATAAATTAAAAGACTTAATTGCCAATTAAGTGCCCTTTCACAATGTCCTTTGATACGCTTATCCTCCTGAAGAAAATAAATAATAAGTGGTCCAATAAAAAAAGTAAAAGCACCCAAAATATGTACAAGTTCACTCCATTTTTTCACTTCACTACTTTTCATAAAAAAACAATGCAATGATATTATTTAAACATTCTCAAAAAATTAATCTCTCTTCCTATAATGTATTTGCTCTTCTGGTTTTGAATAAGAATGAATCTCGTCTGGGCTAAACCAAAAATCAATTTCTTTTTGAGACTCTTCTGGATTATCAGTTGCATGAATAATAGTTAAATTCGGTCTGTTCGATTTGTTAGCAAGCCCAAAAGTATCATGAGAATAATCTCCCCTTATTGTTCCAGGGGCAGCATCGTCAATATTTGTAGGGCCAGTCAATCTCTTAACTGTCATAACGGCATTATGTCCTTCCAAAATCATTGCAATAATAGGAGATACTCGCATATCTTCAACTAAACCATTTACAATATTTTTACCAATAGGAACAGGATCAGCATCTTCAGGTAAACCCAATTTTTTCTTATAAACTTCACCCTTTTCTCTACACCATTCATCGTCCTTAAAATAATGTTTCTTAAGAGTTTCCTTTTGTGCCTGAATCATTTTTATTGCTACAATTTTCATCCCAACACGTTCAAACCTCTGAATAATTTCTCCAACAATACCTCTCAAAACACCATCCGGCTTAACTAAAACTAAAGTCTGTTCAATCATCTTCCATCCTTATCTTCTCTTTATTTTTAGGTCTCTTCACTCTATTCCTTCCAGTCCCCTTTAAAAGAGATTTTTGCTGATTTTTTCGTCTAGCTACCCTATAATTTCTATGCCTATCAAGTCTTTTAGGTTTATTCTTTGATGGCATCTTTTATCTCCTCCTCTTTCTTCTTAGTAACTTTTTTCTTAGAAACCTTTTTTTCTTCCATTTTTTCTTCTTTGCCTTCATCCTCAGATGTAGGTACACTCTCCGGTGCTTTTTTGCTCTTTTTTTCCTCTTCTTTTTCTTCTGTTTTATCCTTTTCTTTTATTAATTGATCTTCAGTAACTTCTTCTTTGGCTTCATCTTCAGATGTAGGTACACCCTCTGATGCCTTCTTGCTTTCTTCATCTTCTTCCTTCTCTTTATCCTTTATTACTAAAGACGCTAAATCAATTTTCATCAAGTCCTTAGTCTCAAAAATTCTAATATCACAAAAGGCTAACGGATAAACTTTTTTCAACTTTGGCAGCATATTTTTCTGTAAAGAACCCTCCAAAATTTCATTACAAACTTCATCATAACTTTTCTCTTTAAGGTAATTCAATAAAAATTCACGAGAAACATTTCTCAAACTTCTTCTAACAGCCTTAGAAACTTTCTTTCGAGTTATAAGAAATGGTTTAATCGTTGCTCTAATATCAGAACAATGAGCCAAAAAAGAATCTTCTACGATGTCAGTTCTTTTTCTTATAATTCTCGCAAGATATGATTTTATTAATTCAGTTTTTTTCGGAACAGCAATTAATTTTTCCTCAAAATTAAATATATGAAAAGTAACAATAAGTCCCTTACCTCTCATCTGTCTAGCTAAATCCAATTTGATAGTTCTGCCATCCAAATCCTTCAAAGTGCCTAAAACCCGAATACTTTTATGTAAAATCGGAATTTCCACATCAATAAATTTTTTCTTTTCTGCCATCTTATTCTATTACTAATTTACCCGTCCTTTTTCCTTTTTTCTGATATTTACCTTTCCCGCACTCACTACAAATATAAACAATATTAGTCTTTTTAGTTGTTTTCCTGTTTCCTTTCTGTTGATTTTTCATACGACTAAACCTGCCCTGATTTCCAATTCCTCTCCAAAGACCTCTAAGCCTAATTCTTAATTTTCCACCACGCTTCAAAGAGCTAGGTTTTCCTTTACTTGGTACCTTAACCTTCTGTTCCGTCTTTTTCTTACAGTATGGACAATATCTGTTAATCTTTTTCGGTTTTTTCATAAAAAAGCCTACCAAATTTCCTTTTTAAAGTTTTGGTAAGGATAGTGTCGCAGTTAAAATTATAAATACTATAAAGTTTAATTATTAGTATGGAAAGAATTCATTTTAGTAAAGGAAAACAGAAGCAATTCTTAGATTTAGTTTTAGAAAAACAAGATAGTCCATCACTTCGAGCACTGTTGCAATTTGGAATAAGTACTAATTATTCAGCTCTCAAAAATTATTATACAGAGCGACGTTGTTTTCCAAGAGATTTATTCATTGAATTATGTGAATTATCAAGGATAAATCCTGAAAAAATAGAATATCAAATAAAAAAATCTTTTTGGGGTCAACAAAAAGGTGGACAAATAAGTAAACGAAAGAAATGACCCCGCCAAGAATCGGACTTGGGCCTTGTCGAAGTCAACGACACGGTCTACCATTAGCCTACGGGGTCGAT
>CAZXBY010000021.1:0-8048 GCA_964639055.1 Candidatus Woesearchaeota archaeon | reverse complement strand
TATGCGATGACCACGTTGGCTTCGAGCAGTTTATCGCTTTAGCCTACGGGGTCGATTATGCGATGACCACGTTGGCTTCGAGCAGTTTATCGCTTTAGCCTACGGGGTCGAGTTTATGAAAACCACGTAGATTCATGAAACCTTTAATGGTTACTTTAGCCTACGGGGTCGATATTATTTAACCCATTTTGTTTTTTTTAAAACTTCCGAAATAGCTAATATTCTCCACCCATTTCATAATCTTTATATATATACTTTTATTTCATATTAGAATGAGAAAAAGAGGTGATAAAAGTAAAAAGGGTCAATTAACAATTTTTATTATTGTCGCAATAGTCATCGTTTTTTCAATAATTCTTTTTTTTACATTTAAAGATAATTTTTTCCAAACAGGATTGCCAAGAAATATGAAGCCAGTTTATGATTCATATACAGATTGTCTCAGAAGTATAACCTCAGAAGGGGTATATCTTTTAGGACAACAAGGAGGTTATATCGAAATCCCAGACTTCGTGCCAGGTTCCTCGTATCGTCCATTCTCAAGCCAACTAGACTTCATGGGGCAACCAATAGCTTATTGGATGTATGTATCAGGAAACAATATAGTAAGAGAGCAAGTTCCAACAAAAAAACATATGAAAATGGAATTAGAAAATTATGTTAGTGACAGATTAGACCAGTGTAAATTTACTGATTTCGAAGCAGAAGGTTATAATGTTTATCTAGAAGAAGGAGACGTAGAAATTGAGATAAAAGATTCATCTGTAATTTTAACAGCAAAGAATCCAATAACAATTTATTATGAAGAGGATACAGCCCGGATTAATGAACACAAGGTAAAACTTAATGTTAGACTAGGTAAATTATACGACCAAGCAAAACAAATTTATGATTACGAAATGTCGGAAACTTTTTTAGAAAAATATGCACTAGACGTATTAAGATTACACGTTCCAGTAGATGGAGTCGATTTACAATGCACTCCTAAGGTATTCATCGACGAAGAAATAAAAGAAAATATTACAAAAGGTTTAACAGCCAATATGAATTACCTCAAAATAAAGGGGAATTATTACAAGTTAAAGAATAAAGAGAATGAATACTTTGTAGTAAATCCAGGATTCAAAACAGATACAAATGCTAATTTTATTTATGATCCAAATTGGCCAACGAGAATAGAAATATATGGCGACCGAGTCGCACAACCAGTCGGACTTCAAGAAGGATTATCCATTTTAGGATTTTGTTATGTCCCATATCATTTAGTCTATGATATTAACTTCCCTGTACTAATTCAATTATGGGAAGGCGACTTTTTCTTCCAGTTCCCCGTATCAGTAATAATAGATAAAAACTATGCACGAAATGCCTTGCCACCAATGTTTGAATCAGAGACACTAGACAATGAAGTTTGTAAATTTAAAAACCAAAAAGTTAAAGTGTTCACTTATGATAGTGAATTAAATCCACTTCCCGCAAGAATACAATTTAAATGTCTAGATTCAAAGTGCGAAATAGGTAAATCTACAATTAGGTCAGGGGACGCAGTTTATGAAGGTTTTATGCCGGAATGTATAAATGGTTTTATTGTTGCAAGTGCAGAAGGTTATGCAGATACAAAATATCAAATATCAACAAATAGAGAAAGTACAGCGGATATAATTCTCCCAAAAATATACGAAATACCATTAGATTTAGGAAACTTGCCAGGTGATGCAGTAATAACATTCAGGGGTGAAAAGCATTCTACAACAGTCCTATATCCTCAAATGAAAACAGCTGAATTAGTAGAAGATTATTACAATGTGTCAATTTCGGTTTATACAAATAGCACATTAACTGTTAAGGGAATAAGTGAACAAAAGTGTGTCGATGTTCCAGCTGATGGAATAGGAAGTTTATTTGGTTTAACAAAAGAAAGCTGTCAAGATATAGAAATTCCAGATATGAAAGTGGAAACTGCTTTAATCGGTGGAGGAAAAACGCAAGATTATATGACCGAAGATATCCTCAAAAGATCAAATAAATTAAATATACAAGTGCCGATTTTTAATAAGCCACAAACTATTGATGACTTACAAGAAATTTATGTAATTGTCGAAGATAGCCCAATTTACTTAAGCTTTCAATAAAAATGGAGAAAAACAAATGAAAAAAAGATATGAAATAATATTAATGATTTCCTTAGTTATATTAATAAGTGGAGCTTATGGCCAATTTGCAAGCGATAACACCATTAATACCAATCCAACCAGTGACTATTACGCCGGTTTTAATAGTAATGCATATTCAAGCATAGGTGGTGGAACCACAAATACCATACAAGCAATATCAGCAGGCGTAGGAAGTGGATTAGGTGGAACTTCACTAGGTTCATATTGGCCACAATTCAAGCCAGGAGACCATAGTTGGGAAGATTGTAACGGTGCAACAACAGATTTTTTAGTAGCAATTCCTCCCGCAGGATGCACACCAAATGTAGTAAGAAGTGACTTATTAGCGGAACAAAATGTTCCAGTTTTCTGTAAGGTTTCTGCCCTTAAAATAAACCCATTAATAGATGTTTCAGCAATAAAATCAATATCATTTACAGGAAGTTATCCCTCGGGCGTAAGTGGCATCAGTTATCATCCAGCAAGACAAGCAGTGAAAACATACAAAACTCTTGTAGGAGGTCCATTTGTAGACAACGCAGGATATGTAGTTATTACACTTTCAAGACAAGCAGATGAAAGAAACTTATCCAAATGGGTAGAAGGTAATCTAACAGCTATAATAAATTACGACGCAAAACATCTGTTTGGAACAGGGCAAGCTCAATACTATCTCGAAGCAGGGGAAGAACAAGTTTCTTTTTGGAATGGTAAAGGATTCTTAGAAGTTGAAGATGTTGAAAGTGGTTATGCAAAAATTAATCTTTATACACGTAGAGATGCAAGTGCGTACAAAACATTTACATTAAAAGAAGGCGAAGCAACAAACTTAATTTATTTTCCTGGATACTATTGTAGTGCCGGACTAAGAATTCGATTAAATAGTATAGTTGCCCCAGAAGATATGGCTCTACTTAATATAGAAGGAAATCAAATATGGGTTAGAAAAGGAAGTAAATTTCTTGATGATAAGTGCTATATTAAAGCCATTAATGTTTTTCCAGGTAGCTCAGGTAAAATTGAGATAAATTGTGCTGGAAAGAGTTTTACACTAGACCTAAAAGGAAAAGGCGTATCAATCAATAATGGCCAAGATATAAGAGAATATCAATATGGGGACAATATAAGTAATTATTATCTAGCATATTCCGGAAAAGATCCACAAAATCAAGAATTTGTAATTTTAACAAATCGTGAACCAAGTGAACTAGATATATCGTTTATTAATAATCATATGGGTAGCGTTGATTGGTCGAAACGGACAATTGAAGAATTCAGAGCGTCCATCTCGAATGATAAAGAAGGTAAATCCAAAATTGGAACATATTTAACATCTCCAGATGAAAAAACAAAAGGTTACTTTATCTTATATCAAGGAAAAGAGCTTAATGGAATCAAATATGAAAATACTGTCGGAGGAATTGAAGATACTGACATTTATGGAGTTAATTACGAATTAAAACAAGGAGAGCAAACAGTAAAAGAATTAGTAGATTTTTATCCAACCGAAGAAAAATTTGAAGGAGAATATTGGGGAGAAGAAGCACTCTTTCAACAAATAACCTTGACAGGCCAGGCTGGATACCAAAAGACACAAATGGAATTAATAGAATTATTCCAACAAAAATATCCCTCATCTGACTTATTAGAAACAGCAATTGGATATAAAATAAAAAATGGCATCTATGATTATAGCAAAGCTCATGCAAGCGTGCAAATAAATAATGAATATTTTAATATTTTTGTGGATAGTTTTAAAGCAGAAAAAGATTTAGACAAATCAGCAACAATAAAAATAGGTGGAAGGTCAGCAGAATTTGTTAGTGAAAACCAAAAAATAGAATTTGATGATGGTAATTTAACAATTGAAAGAATTGATGTTAAAGGAATTCAATTCAGATTCCAGTCCATAAAAGATAAAAAAACTCAAGGAAAGTTTATTGCATTAGATTCTTCCGGATTAATTCAAGGAAGAGAAATTGAAGTGCGAAATATAGAATCAAGAAAAGTAGCATATGTCTCAATAGAGCCAGAAATTATGAAAACATATAGTGAAGCTAATTTCGCATTCAAAATAGGAATAGAAGAAAGAAACATAAAATTAAATCCAGACATGACCAAAGATGCAATTGAAGGTCTAAATCAAACAATAGCTATGTGGGAAGAAACATTAGATAATTTAGGAAAAGTCATAAAAGTTTGGAAGGCAACATGTTTCGCAACTTCAACAATATTGATGTTAGAAACTATGTTAAGTGGATTCAGTGGAGAATCACTAGCTAGAAACAAGGTAATGCAACAATACAAAACAATTTGCGACACAGAAATCGGAAAAGGAACATATAGCACAAGGACGCAATGCTACAATGCCATGAGTGGACAAGTAGATAGCGATGTTTCAAAAATGACACAAGGAATAAACTCCGTCAATAATGACTTGAAAATAGCACAACAGGGAAATACACAAACAAGTGGAATATTAGGAAAAGAAAGTATAATAGACCAAACAAAATATATTGACAATTTAAAAAGTGGACTAAGTTGGGACGGAGTAGAAATTGACGGCACAAAAATAGAGACAAAAGACTTGACAAAATCAACAGAAATAAGTAAAGTAATGTTATATCAAAAAATGGGTTGTAAATCTACAGAGAAAAGTTGCAGAGACAATCCAGCTTCTGACGTTGTTTGTTGTTCTGCATTTAACGAAATGACGGCAGCACTAAAGAGCACAGCAATACAGAAAAAAGCAAACATTGAAGGAGAAAGAATAGCAACAAACATTAAGGATGTCGTAGGCGGAACAACTCCGCCAAAAATTCAAACAATAAATAGTAAAAACGTTAGAACATTAACTTGGAATGGTGAAACAGGAGAAAGTTATAATAAGATAATATCTGAAATCCCAGAAATATCAAAAACAGATAAAATCCAATTTTTAAACTTTAATGGGAAAACTTATCTAGTTAAATTAAAAGAAAGTACTCTAGGTGGAACAATGGGGGTTGGAAGCGCATACGTATTAAGCTCACAAAGCACATGGGAAAAAGTATCCGATTTTAGAGAATCGGGATTAGATGGGTTTGTTTTTTTGGGTGGTTCAAAAGAAGCATGCTCAAACAATATAATCAAAAATCCAGAAGTAAGATATTATGAATCAGGAAGAAATAAAGGTCTCCCAGCGATCACTCCATTTGATGTTCAAGATGGTTGGTATGTTTATGTCCCAAATTCTTATGGTTCGGTATTAGAAGGAACTCCAAAATCATATACGTCAGCCGGAGATGTAAATTTCTTTTGGATATGTAATGTAGGAAAAAATGGCGTAATCGAACAAAAAACAGGTGATGACCTCTGCCAAAGTTTCAGTTCAAATCAAATAGGGTTCGACACATTTATCTCTTGTGGGATGCAAGGACGAGAAGTTGGACAATTATATTCAAGAGCAAGAGATGCAATAAGTCAAGCATCAGCAGCTTATGGTGTTAAAGGATATATAGATATAATGGGACAAAATATGAAAGCGGGTACTCCACTAACAGATACAGGGGGCACTGAATGTCAAGATTTCATGAGCCCTGAGGATTGTAAAATGTTATTTAATGCTTGCGACCCAGTAATCTGTCCATCATCACGTTGTGACCTAGGTGGTAAATATCCAGTAAGCGACGTCGTTCAAACAGGAATAGTAGGAAGTATTGCGTTATGTTTACCAAATGCAAGAGAAGGAATAATATTTCCAGTATGCTTAACAGGAATCCATGCAGGGATTGATGCCTTTGTCTCAATATTAAAAAGTGAAAAAGATTGCTTGCAACAAAATCTTGATACAGGACAATATGTAGGAGTTTGTGATGAGATAACAGCAATATATATGTGCGAATTTTTCTGGAGAAATTTCGGCTCATTATTTGATGTACTACTTCCAAGCGTTTTTGAAAATGCCTTTGGTCAACCAACAACACGTGGTGGTGGTGAATATCAATCAGTCCAAACAGCGTGGGAAAATTTAGGAAAAAGTATGGAATTTTTTACAGGTTTTTATGCAGAAAATTCAATGTCAGCATTCCAATTAAAGAATTCACAAAACATAGGAACAGAAATCTGTAATGGATTTTTAGGAACAAGTATTCCACTCGGATTAGACGCAGAAGGATTTGATGCTCTTTTATCTCCAGAAAGTCCAACACAATTCTATGCATACTTTAGCGAAACAGCATTTAGTGATGCAACATCTCCAGCAACATCTCATTATAAAGTATATTATCATATATACGCAGGCAACGATTTCGGAGCAAGTTATACAGTTTACTTGAAAAATCCACCAGCATCAACATATTATGCAACAATGTCAACGGCAAATGTTAAAACAGGGTTTGTAGCAAGAGGACAAAGTGCTGATGAATCAATAGATTTTACTGCTCCCTCAGGTTATAAGGAATTATGTGTAAGAATAAATAATGAAGAGTATTGTGATTTTGGAACAGTCTCAAGTGATTTTTTAGTAAACTATGCAACAGAAAAATATACAGAAGACCAAGC
Source organism: Candidatus Woesearchaeota archaeon (assembly GCA_964639055.1). Taxonomy (GTDB): domain Archaea; phylum Nanobdellota; class Nanobdellia; order Pacearchaeales; family GW2011-AR1; genus JAGVXH01. The sequence continues at coordinate 1,353 of CAZXBY010000021.1, read as the reverse complement.
AACACAAACAGACATAACAACAGAAGAAGGATGCGTTTCAACCACTTCTTCAAAATGGGGCTTGGCTTCACCTAACCTGCAAGCAGGAGCAGAAACAGCAATGGGCGGAGAAGATATTAACCTAGCTGGAATAACAAGAGTTTGTGCAACATCAAATCCATCTATAGGAATATCAGCAGAAAAGAATAATGTAATATGCAATAACGATAATGATTGTGGCTCAGGATATAATTGTGAAAAAGTTGAAGGAAGCGAAATAGGAAATTGTGTTGACCCAAATGGAAATACTCAAAGATCTGCGGGTCGATGGGTAGATGTAGGATATTGTGGAGACTCAAATATAAGATGCTGGCTAGATTCATCAACATTAGAAGGTAGATTTAACGCAATTGACGCAGTTAATCAAGAGATTTATGGAGAGACAGGAACAGTAGAAGACTATGTAAAATATGGCCAAATGTTTGATGAATTAGAGCAAAATTATGAACTTGCACGAGCAAAATTAAGTGAACAATATACAAGAATAGCACAACTAACATCATCACAACTAAGAGATGGTGATTATAATTCAGAAATAGCAAGCATACTTCAAAAATTAGACGAAATCATTGGTCTTTATACTGCAGGTGAAGGAACAAGTAATGACAAAGCCGAAGCCTTAGCATTAAAAGCAACTATATATAGAATGATAATAGAACAGAGAATGAAAGATGAATCTGGGATAGTAGCTACCGGTTCAACATTAATAAATGATGATTTCTCAATAGTTGATTCAGCCTCATCAGAAGGGCCAGTTGAACTTTCGACTCTATATGTAGAAACGGATACCTTCTCTGATGAACTCTCCGAGCCAACCGGTAAATATTTTGAAATATATAAAACAATTCAAGGGAAAAGTTATATCTCTTATGGTAAAGTAGAAAGTCCTTATTATGTTGTTAAATTGTCAAGTGGAAATGAAAAAATAATGAAAGACGGTTCATCAACCCCTATAGGGTCAATTGATTCAACAACAGGAAAAATAACTATATTAGAACAAAAATCAAGTGAGAAGATAGGAGAAACCACTTTAGGAAGTATAAGTAATTATTATTATATAGATGGTTCTTTTGCTCTGCCATAGTTATTCTATAAAAACAGATGTTCTCTCGTGCAAAGTTTATTTTATGTGGAGAGCAACAAAAAAGAAGTTTCACGATCCCATTCATTGTGATTTATGGGGAGAGGAGGATTTGAACCCCCGTAGACATAAGCCATCAGGTCCTAAACCTGACCCGTTTGACCACTCCGGCATCTCCCCGAGAAAGAATACTTCTAAGAAAAAAAGTTAGTATAAAAGAGTTTGTATGTGTT
>CAZXBY010000020.1:0-11163 GCA_964639055.1 Candidatus Woesearchaeota archaeon | reverse complement strand
TGGAGGTCGCTACGCTCCACTCTCAAAAATCCAACTTCTCTTAATCGCGATGTTAAAATACTTACGCCCAAATTAGAAATTTTATTTTGCCCACCAAATAGGAGAGTGCTCGAGGAAGAGAATCATCCCTTAAATGGCAAGGGGTAGAGTTCAACTAGTCTTACCTTTTTTGTCTTGGAGACAATGACCCAAGGATTACCAAACTTGCTTAAATTATGCCTGCAAGTGCCACAAGGTGGCAAAATCACGTAATCATTTTTCTTATGCTTCGGCATATAATCATAAAGTGCTAACACAGTCTTCAGTTTGGCATTACCTTTTCCTGCAAGAATCATATTTGATATAGCTGACGTCTCTGCACAAATTCCGCTTCCCGATGCAAGTTTCTCGATATCTGCGCCATAGAACTCATCCCCTTTTTCAGTAATAAAAAGGGAGAAAACATCTGATAAAAATTTATCGTTACTAATATAGCTTTTTCGCGCAAGCTCCCTGGCTTTAGCTATAAGAGCTTTGTCCTCTTTTGTTAAATTTACTAGTTTTACCATCCTCTTTTAATTATCAATTATTTATTACTTATAATATTATCGCATCTCTCTTGTTTAATGCCCACCCTAATAAACTTCCTAACTTATCTTAATAGCGGTTTAATCATTTGCCTCGGCTCATCCTAATTCTAAAAAACTAAATTAATTCACAAACGTTAAATCAAAATTTTCTAGGGTACCGAGTTTTTCAAAAGTTTTATAAACAATATAACATTATTTATGGTATGAAAAAAGCAACAATCATACTAAGTGTATTTTTAGTCCTTTTAGTGACGATATCATTAGTTTTTGCTGCTGAAGGAATTACTTATGACTTTGATGACGTAAATGTTATTTATGCCACAGAATTTGAAGCAAAGCAAGTTGATGGCGTTGATTCTTCTGGAACATGGATAAGTGATATTGTCGGTTCGGACAAAAAACTTACAATTACTTACGGAGTTATAGAATTACTTAAACATGGAGATGTGATAGTCACAGAGGAATTTATTAAAGTAAGTGGTTCTGAGGGTTCAAAAAGATTTTTAATAAATTCTGCCTCTAATGAATACTGGGAAGGAACAAATGAATTTAGTCAAATTAAATCTTTCTTTTGGTCAGCCAAAAAACTCGAAGGAACAAGTATTGTAAAAGACAAAACAAACCCAATTTATTCAACATGCTTATCAAGGAAATTTACTGAAGACGGAGATAGATACTCTTTCTATCTTTCATTCTCCAATGAAGGTGAAGACCATTCTCAAGAATGCACAGGTGGAACATCTAGTATGATGTATGAGGCAGATGTCGGAAGCATAAGAGAAAAAGGTGAAGCTACTGCATCATCTGGAATGTAAAAAGAGGAAAAAAATGAAAATAGGAAATACAATACTTTTGATTTTAATTGTGGTTGTAGTTGTTGGAGGAATTGTGTATTTTACTTTACCTCAAGATAAATGCAAAAGAGTAAGTTGTAATGATAATAATATCTGCACTGTAGATTCTTGTATTTCTGAAACAGGTAGTTGCAATTATCAGGCAAAATCTTGTAAATCTGGGCAGCAATGTAATATTCAAACAGGTGTCTGCGAAACTTCCATAAACGTTTTAGATAAAATTGAAAATGCTATTGATAAAGAACTTGATAATTTAGGAACCTTTACCTCTAATGATGGAATGGATAAAATTGAAAATGCCATTGAACAAGCATTAGGTTAAATTTTTTATTAATTTTATAGCACCCTTGAGAACTCTGAGGATTCCATATAAAAAACCTTGCAGGCCCTCATCCTAACTCTTACAAACTTTTCATAACCAAACGTTCAAAGTAGCTCCTCTTAGTCGCTAAATTTAAATCTGTCCGCCGCCCCAAGAAAATTCTAATGGTTAAAATCTCTTTTCTGGCCATCCCCCGACCACCCACCCCGGATAGTGTTAGTATTTATTTCCAAAGATCATAAAAAAATCTTTTATAAGATTCTACTAAAGGTCTACTTTGAATAACGTAGATTACTGGTTTTTTTTTATCCCAAACAAATGTTATTAAGTATTCTCCAGCAATAGTTATATATGAAGGCCAACTAATATTAACGTATTTCATCAAGTATCCAAATTTTTTGTAATAATTTGAAAAAAGAATCTTTTCATTTTTATTTGCAATTCCTTTGACTTTTATTTTTTTCTCTTTTAACTTTAATGCCAGATCTCTAAAAAATTGTTGTAAATAAGGGTCTTGACCATAACCTGTTGAAAAGAATAAATATTCTCCTTTCACGGGGATCGACTTAATTGCCTCAAAAAACCCTGTTTTTAGCCCCTTATAACCTTTGTATATCTTAGCTCCTTCATTCTCTATATATTCTTTTGTCTCTAATGACTTTATAATGCCTTCAATATCTTGTTTTGTTTCTTTTATCTCTTTTTCTTTTTTTTCAATATATTCCAATAAGCTAATTGGTTGACTCGCTTGAAAATATTTTGTTTTCTCCATTTGAGAGTAGCTGACCAATCCCTTATGTATTAATTTATCTAAAATATCATAAACTTTTGAACTTGATACCTTTGCATGCTTAATTATTGGACCTGTAGTAGAATTTCCAAGACTTACCAATGCAAGGTATACTTTTATTTCACCTTTACTTAATCCTGCCTTCTCAAGAGTAGTGTTAATCTTTACTTCCATAAATGAATTACAAGTTTTTATTATTTAAACCTATCTAATCTCTCCCCCCAACAGGGGAGATAATACTTATAAACGTTCTTTTAACAATCACTAATAAGATGGGAAAACAAATTAGCACTATAACACGAGAACCCTCCAGGAGGGAAAAAATATTGGAAACGAGTATGATGTTTGAAGAAGGAATAACCATAATTATAGATGAAGAAGAAATAAGAATTCCTGCAATAAAAGTTTGGAGTTGTAGAGAATATATTGGGGGAGGACCTTATCAAACCCAAGTCCATATTGGAACTCCCTGTACCCCTTTTCATAATGCTCCATTCTACTCCCGAGAAACAAAAGAAAAAAAGGGCATGGTAGACCAACATTTTGATGTAGTTAATTATTTTCAACAGATGTATTTAAGCCAAGAAAAGGATTTAAAAATATGGGGAGTATGTGTAGAGAAAAAACTTCATTAAAACACTCAACATAATTTTATAGGATGGCCAACGAACGACCCACCGGCCAAAGATTTTAACTAACTACTACTAACGAAGAATTTCCCCCCCTACTGCAGATTTAAACTCTGCACAAATCAAAGATTTGCTTGCCTCGAACTGTTGTTCTCAGTCTCTTAACAGCGGTTTAATCATTCAAAAAACACTTCTAGAATTATCCAGCCATACTTTCTAGATTGTTAACACTTTTTCTTGCTGCTTTTTCCCCTTTTTTAAATCCACCAATCATTGGTCGAGTAACTTCCATCCCTTTAGCTTCTTTAGCAGCTGTTTTATAATTTTTAGCAGCTCCTTCATAACTTTTAATAGAATACTCGCCTTTCCCAATTTCCTTTTGATGTCTACCTAGAATCATCTGTCTTCTTCCAAGTTCAGCAGCAGATTCAGGAACACCCCTCATTTGAACACTCTCTAATCTCTCCCGTGCCCTTCTTACGTCTTTTTCCAATTTTTTTTCTTTACTAAACAATCCAAAGAATGCCATAATAAAATAAAAGTTTAAGATTATTTAAACTTTCGGATTATTTAGTCATTTAAGTATTTTAAAAATTATTCTAAATTTTTATAATTATTTTTCTTTATTGACTTAAATTATATGATTCTTTGAAAAATCTAGATTCTTTAGAGGATACAACACAAATAGTAACTTTAGAAACAAAAAAAGGTTTAATTTACTTTAAAAAACCAAATCCTGAAATTAAACAAAAGATTTCAAAACAGATTCCAAATCAAAGGTAAAAAATAACCCTTACTTTTTCATAGCCTTTCTTTGAGTAGTCGCGCTCATATTATCCATCTTCGCAGTTTTAGCCTTCGAAGTATGTTTCGCAATATTAGCCATTTCCTTATTCTTCTCTAATCCAGCTTCAGCAGTCGCAGCTTCTTTCTCCTTAGTCTCAGTCTTATCAGCTTTGTCTTCTCTTCCAGCCTTAACCTTTTCTTCAGCAGCTTCTTGGCTAACAACCTTATTCAACTTCTTAGGATCAACAGTTGCTCTTCTCTTTTCATCTTTAGCTTTCTTAAATTTAACAACATCCGGAACCTCAGCTAATTCAGCATAAACAATACCATCAATTTTTTTAGCCCTAACCTTAACTTTAATAAGTGGTTTTTTAATACCCTTAAACCAAATTTCATTATTCAAATAAATATCAACCTTAACTTTATTTAAATCTCTTTCCTCAACTTTCATATGCTTAGCCAAAAATTCTTTCAAAGTCTTAACTGCTTTTTTTGCTCTTTTATAATGAGGAACCTTAGAAAATCCTCGTCTCATAGGAACAATATAAACTCTATCAAGCTCAACTTCTTTTTTATCATCCTTTTTAGATTTTGATGTGATTTTTTTTACAATAGACTCGCTTTTCTTAGTCTTAGACGGTTTCCCAAGAGTTCTATAGTCTTCAAGATTTTTCTTATCAATACCTTTATTATCTTTAACAGAACTTGCAAGTTTCTCCGCAGCCTTATCTTTAGCGTTAACAATCTTCTCTTCTTTAACAGGTTTTTCTTCATCTTTACTTTCTTCCTTAACCACAGATTCTTCTTTGCCGACCTTGTTACCCTCAGTCACATCATCAGCTTTCTCTTTAGAGACTTCACTAACAACTTCCTTCTCTTTCAATTCAATATTTTTTTCTTCAGCCATTTTATCCTAAGTGTTGTTTTCTGTCAGTCCTCGGTTTAAATTTAAGCTTTCTAACTCTCCAATTCCTCTTAACATGAGTATGCTTGGAAGGATGAACTTTCTTGCCTTTACCATATTTTTTTAAAACAGTCCAAAAAGGAGCCCACTTTGTTTGCTTTCCAACCTTATCAAGATGCCTCTTCTTACTACTAGCCATCTTTTTCTTTTTACTCACCATCTTTGCCCCCTAACTCAAATTCTGGGGGTACACCGAGCGGTGCTTCCTCCTCTGCTTCACTTGAATTATCTTCTATTGGTTTAGCATCTTTCTCTTTACCAATCTTATCTACTTTTACTTTCTTGCCTTCATCCTCAGATGGAGGTACACTCTCAGGTGCCTTCTTTTCTTCTTCTTCCTGAAGAAATTGTTCTTCTTTATTATCATCTTCTTCTGATTCAATATCACTTCCAATCTCTTGTTCAATAACAGGTTGAGCATCTTTTACCAAAACATCATCTAAGTTAATAGAATCCTTAACTTCAACATCAATACTATCCAAAAAGTCTCTACCTTTTTCCGTTAATCTCCTACCATGTTGCAATCTACTAATTTTTTCAACTAATCCTGCACCTTCAGCCTGTTGTAAAATAATCCTAATAATTTTTCCACTAGCTTTTCTAAACTGGTCTGGCCTTCCTCCTCTATTCTTTCTAGAACCATATCTAACTCGTAATTTTCCAACACCAACAACACCCTTAATATATAATTGTCTCAAAATACTAGCAGCTCTTGTGTACCAAAAATCATCATCACTAGGAGGTCTCTCTCTTGAAGTTCCAGTTTTAACAAAAAATGCCCATTCAGGAATTTGAAATTCAGGAATTTCTTTTAAAGCTTCAGCTAATTTTATAATATATTCACTTGGGTCTTGACTAAATATTTTTTTACTCATTTTTATTCAATTCAGGCTCTTCTTACGAAGATAGAAGGTTCTTCAACCTTTAACCTAAAATCATTTGAAAAACTTAGTTTATAAAGATTTTGATTTATTAATTATATACGATATTTATACGGGGCATTTATTTTTCTTAATACCTTTTTGAATTTGCCTTAATTAATATTAATTTATCCCAAATCCAGATTACTACTTTATTCTTCTTCTCCCCATAATAAGTAAGAGGAGACGATAAGAAAAATCAGATATAAAAATAAAGAGGAACCAAGGTAAATAAAAGAAAATAAAAAATATCATTAGCTCTATTCTGGACAAGGCCGATTAATCATTTTCCATTATATTTTCCAAAAACCAAAAAAACATTTCTTCCGCCAAAAGCAAAAGCATCACTTAAGGCATAATTAATTTCCCGAGAAACAGCATCTTTCATTACATAATTTAAGTCACATCCATTCGAAAAGTCGGGATGTTCAAGGTTTCTCGTAGGATGTATTAACCCCTTTTTCATTGACCACACAGTCACGGCTGCCTCAATTGCTGCTGAAGCATTAAGTGTATGACCAATCATTGATTTTGTAGAATTAAAATATGAAGAATTCTTCCTGCTTTTATTGACAACTTTTGAATTTTCTTCTACTAATCTTCCAGCATAATCTCCAAAAACTTCTCTAAGAACCATACTCTCAATTCTATCATTATGAGGTGTTGAGGTCCCATGAGTATTCACATAATCAATATCAAAGGGATTAATTCCAGCTCTTCTAATAGCCTCTCTCATAGCCTTAACAGCATAGATTCCATCTTCTCTAGGAGCAGTTAAATGATATGCATCCGAATTACCAGCATAAGAAAGAAGTTCAGCTAAAATTGGCGCGTTTCTTTCTTTCGCATGTTCTAATTCTTCTAAAACTAAAACCCCAGCACCTTCACCAATAACAAACCCATCTCTATCTCTGTCAAATGGTCTTGATGCTTTACCTGGTTCATCATTTCTTGTTGAAAGTGCTCCTAAATTACCAAAGCCTGAAGGAATTAAAGATGAGATTTCTCCACTTCCACCACCAAGCATAATGTCGCAGTCATTCATTTTAATGGCCGAATATGCCCTGATAATATTATCTGCGCCACTTGCACAAGCCGATACAGAACCATAATTTGGTCCATGAAGTCCAAACCGCAGTGCTATAGTTGAAGCCGCCGAAGCCGGAAGTGATTTAGCAGCAATCATTTTGTCAACTCTGGCCATACCATCTTCTTTGCTTTTCAATACTGCTTCTTCAATAGCTTTTAAACCACCATAGCCAGCACCAATACTTACTCCCATATTTTCACCATAATTTTTTATGTCTAAAATTCCTGACATTCTAAGCGCCTCATCTGTTGCCTCAAGAGCAATAGCACTATTCTCACACATTCTTCTTGCAGTTTTAAAATCTATTCCTGTCTTATCGCAATCAATTTCAAAATGAGGAAAAAAAGAGCCAATCCTAACCTTAAAATTCCTCATATAAGGATGAGTATCAGTAACATCCCTAATTGAAGTTTGTCCATCAACAAGATTCTTCCAAAGTGTATAAATATCTCTCCCAAGTGGAGTACATACGCCAACCCCCGTCACAACTACTCTTCTCTCTAAATTCATAAAAGTACAAAGAAAAATCATTTTTTTAAAGATTTATATCGTTAATATCAAATATTCTAAGCATTTTCTCTAATGTAATCAATTATCTGTTCTGCAGTGCCATCCATTCCATACCTATTAACAAACTCTTTAATTGGCCCAAGTTCCAATCCTGCCGTAGCAATTGGTGGTTCCCCAGGCGAACCAAGTCCCACAGTTGCAACAAGACCATTACATAAACAAGTTCTTCCGTAAGTATCTTCGATAAGTCCACCTTTTCTCAAATAGTTATTTGTCGGTTCAGCAGGACATCGCATTATAATCTGATCATTATCTTCAACAAGTTCTCCCAAATATCCAAGGGTACAGACCTTCCTTCTTGCATCATATACTTCTTTAGACGCAATGGTCCCATCACTTTGCAAAACATTAAATGGAAAACCACTAGGCGAGGCATATGGATTTGTGACAACCTTCACTCCATTCATAATATCCGTTAACGATCGATGCCGCAGATTAGTTTCAATTCCAGAGTCTTTACAGCAATAAGCAAAGAGTGTTCCAACCTGAATTCCCTCTGCTCCCTCACTTAATGCTCCGTTTAGATTATTTGCATAATTTCCAGCAAGCCAAAATGGTTGTCTTAAATTATCAAGAACTTTAGAATCTTTACTATTTAATTTAAGTCCTCTCGCTTTTTCTACAGCTCTTTTTTGAAGAATTGAACGAAACATGTGGTATCTTAATGAATCTTTTTCACCATAGTCTGGTTGTCCATCTTCTCTTAACTTTTTACTCCTAGCCCCTGGAACATGTCCTCCAGCAACCATATTAAAAGTCACGTCATCACATTTTTCAGCTACATACCCATCAACATTCGGTAAACCCTTTAATCCCATTTGGTTTGAAATAATTCCTACAAGATAAGGTCTATTTAATTCTCCAACATTTCCCAAGGTTCTATACGGATCAAATTCTATTTGATAATTTTTGCCTGAAGCTTTCCCTTCTTTATTAATTACAGGAATCTTCATTTTGGTTCCATTCCCAACAGAAAATGCATCCATAACACCTCCTACTTCTCTTGGCAGTCCTGCCCCAATAAAAACGGCATCAACCCCGGCAAGCATTGCCCCATAAATAGAAGGCATTAAAGGCCATTGAATCTTATGTAAATAATTAATGCCAACTTCTCTTTTATGTCCCTTTTTTGCAAGTTTAACTTCAACAAAATTTGCCGCAACAATTAATTCTTCCAATCTTGGATCTTTCAAACTCAAAACATTTCCTTCTCCTATATGAAACCTTGGAAAAGGACAACCCTTGAATTGATCAGACTCAGCTTTTCCTCCTCTTATATAAAAATCATCAATGATTCTCTCAGCAATCATCTGATTAGGAAATTCATTCAAAGCTTCTCTAATTTCTCCCGTTGGGTCTCCATTGCCCAGCCTCCTAACCATTACTTCATTTAATGCAGTGCCTGAAAGAATACCAAAAGCGCCCGCCTTAGAAGCTTCTCTAACAAAAATATAATCACTAACCGCCGCACCCATCCCTGCAAGAATTATATCTCCTACCATAGATTTCAAGCTCTTAACCATATTTTATTAAAAAAATCCACCTACTTAAATTTTATTATAATCACCTTTGCTCTTTTCTGAACTTGCTAATCGTTAAGACGTACCCAACCAATTTATAATCATACTTTTTTCCTAGAGCTTCAAGCAAATTCTCAGCAATGGTCTTCGCTTCAGCTTTATCTCGACAAGCCGCCTTCAAAATAGCAATCTTGACCATTCTCTCATTAATAAAAATACCTTTAACTTGACTAACGAATTCTTCAGTCAGTCCATTCTTTCCAATTTGTAATTTTTTAATAGGCATAACCATATTATCAATATAAAAAACAAGTTTAATAGCTTAACTATTTTTATTCAACTCTCATTTGAGTCTAGCAAAGTCATTGTTTAAAAGACAAAGAAGGATTAGTAAAAGGATTTTATTCACAAAAATCAAAGAAATTATACAAGTAAAAAGAATCTATTCTTCACTATTCAGTTCGTGCTGCAATCTCAAAATATCAAGTTTATTAACCTTAAGAGTATCATTATATTTTTTTACACCCCATGTCCCACTTTCCATTTTCCCAGATTTAAAACAATCTCTTTTCTTAAAAACATTAACCTTAATATCTCTCTGGTTATCTCTCCAATCTTGACTTTTTAATGCACAAAAAATTATCCCCTCATTAATTTCCTCTATAGTAGCTGTTTCTCCTAAATTGACAAACGGGCTTCCAGGCTCTTCAGTATGTAATAAAACATCATTACTTTTAGCCACTTCAACTAACAAATCATTTTGTTCAGAATCACGCCCCATAATAATTTCCTTGCCTGAATCCAATGCAAATTTTCTAAAGTTATCATTAACCATCTGTAAAGATATCAAGAAAAAAGCCTTTTTATAGGTTATCTATTAAGATTTTTCTTATGTCTTTTTAAGAAGCTCAAACAATATGTAAATAAAATTTATTAAACTTAGTTTGAGAGAGGGATAAAACAAAATGATTAACTAATAAAATCTTATTCATTAATTCAAGAAAATCAATTTTTTATAAAACGCTATTAATATATTTTTTCTTAAAATTTTATAAGTAAATTTTTGGGTTGCAATATTCAAAGACTAATAAATAATCTATTCAACACTAATAATCTTAATCTTAAAAATTAAAGTTTTTCCAGCCAAAGGATGATTCATATCAATCTTCACCATATCGCCAATAATATCAATAACCTTCGCCGGCATAGTTTGTCCGTTCTCTAAAGGAATACCAAGCTCACTTCCAACTTCAACATCAGGCGGCATCATCCTCTTCGGAACTCTCTGAACAGCCTCGTCAGTCGGCATACCATAAGCATCTTCTGGTTTTAATGTAACTTCCTTTTCTTCATTTACTTCCATACCAATAACAGCATTATCAAAACCCTTTACAACCATTCCAGCCCCAGCCTCAAATTCTAATGGCTGCCCATGCTTCGCCGAAGCATCAAAGACCTCGCCATCCTCGAATTTTCCTTCATAATCAACTTTTATTTTGTCTCCTTTCTTTATTGCCATGAAAAAATAAAACAAAAAGCACTTTTAAGTGTTTCCTTAAAAATAGGCTATGTCAAGAATGGCTTAGATTTTTTAATTTCAATTTTTCTCTCACCTATTTTCTCAAAAATATCTTCCCTTAAGAAGTAGGTGGAAATGAATCAAAAAGATTTATTGCTAGAGTTGTAATTTTAGAAAAAAATTATTCTAAACAACCTCCCCCAAAAATCATTACTCTCTAATTTCTTTCAAAAATTCTAGAAATCGTCATCATCTGTTCCTTCTTTAGCCAACTTCTCTTTCTCTTTCTGCATAATCTTAATCCTCTTCAATGCTTCACGAACATTACGATTTAACTGCTCCATAGAATCAGTTAATTGCGCCTTATTTTTTGTTCCAGTACAAACCAATTTTCCATTACTAAACAATAAGAAAGTAGCATTAGGTTCATCAAGCTTATACACTAATCCAGGAAACTGTTCAGGTTCATACTCGGTATTTTCTAATTCAAGGGACAATGTATTTAAATTCAAACTCAAATCAATCGCACCAGATGCAACAATATTTTGAACAGTGATTTTTGGAGTAATTGTAACATTAACTCCAATTTTTCTCAATTGCTTTATAACCTGCTGAACAACATCTTTAACT
>CAZXBY010000019.1:0-11219 GCA_964639055.1 Candidatus Woesearchaeota archaeon | reverse complement strand
TCAACAACATTCCTGTTAATAATAATGCCAAATTCTTATTCTTATTTTTTTTCATTTTATTTATTACCTCCTTTCAAACAAAGGTGTGACTAAATCATCTTCATTTGCGGATTCAATTTATATCAAACCCATATCTTTGAAATTAGTCAATTTCCTCTTTTATCTAAAATAGAAAACTCAAGTAACGAATTTAGACGTTTTGTGCAGTTTTGTTTATTTTTGATAAAACATTTTTTTCTGTTTTGGTTATCATTGTTAGGAATTTTTCTTGTAACCAGTCCTGTAGGTTTCTTAAAATTACTATTTGTTTCTTTATTTGTTCTTTTTTTTGTATTTCTTCTTGGATGTCTTTAAGGTTAATTGTTATCATTTCAAGTTCTTTGTTTTTCTCGGCTTGTTTTATTTCTTTTATTCTTGTTTTTTTATTTATTTCATCAAGAGCTTCTTTGATTTTATTAAATTCGTTGGTAAAACTTTTGACTTGTTGTTCTGTTAGTTTTTGTATTTCTTTTTCGAATATTTGAATTTCGTTTGTTGTTCTGTCTAGAACATAAGCATCGCTTTTGATTTTTGTTTGAATTCTTTGTCGATTTTCAAATTTGAATTTGTTTTGACTCAAATTATTGTAATCGATTTCGTATGCATAGATTAATCGTTTTTCATTTTCTATTGATTTTATTAATTGTCGTTTATTAATTATTTTTTGTTCTAATTCAAGGTCAATGTCATTTATTTCAAATAGGGTTCGTTTTGATATTTTATTTTTATGTTCTTGGCTAACGATTTGAAAACAGGTTGGGCAGTTTTCTAGCTGTTCGATTTTCTCTTTAAGTTTGAGAGGGAGTTCTTTTCTCGATTCTAATTTAGAAATTTCGGTATTGAGCTTAAGATATTCAATGTTTTTTTCTTCTAATGTTTTTTTGTGTTTTTCTAGTAGTTCTTTAATGGCATTAAGTCTTTCGATTGAGAAGTCAATTTGTTCTTTTGTTTCTTTTTGCATTAATATTATTTCTCTTTGAAGTCGAGTCTGGAGATCTTTTTTCCCCAAGAGAAGAGCTTCTTGTTTTTGTATTTCTGAGTTTATGTTTTTTTGTTGTTCTATTTTTGTTTCTATTCTTTTCATTTCAGTTTCAGTTTCATTTCTTTCATTTTTAAATTGATTTAATTCAATTTTTAAGTTGTTTGTTTCTCTGGCGAGTCCTATTTTCCTTTCGGTTTCTATTTGTAACTTTTCTTTGAAAAGGTAAAGTTCGGAGATTAAGACATCTTTTATTTTTATTGATTCTTTGATTTTTTGTAAAAAGATGGTTGTATTTTCTTTGATTCTTTTGTATCTGTCTATTCCAAAAATATGTCTTATCGTGTCAAGTCTGGTTTCGGGGTGTTCTTCAATTATTTTTTTCATTTCTTCTTGAGGAGTATATACTGTGAATTTATAGAGAAGGTTTGATTTTTTTGCAAATTCTTTGGGGTAATTTAGTATTTCTATTACTTTGGTTTTCATTTCAGAAGTTGATAGTTCGATTTTTTGATTGTTGAATGTTAGCGTGTTTTTGTCTTGTGTGATGTTGCCATTTGTGGTTTTCTTTATTGTTCTTTCAATAATAGTAATTTTATCGTCTATTTCTATTTCAATTTTTGCGTAGGCATTGGATGCTCCTGAACGTAATAGTGAAGAACCCTTTTGCCCTGGTTGAAGTCCAAAGAGTGCGAATTGTATTCCGAGAAGTACAGATGTTTTCCCGGTTCCTATTTCTCCTGAAAGAAGAATTGATCCGGATGGAAATTCTATTTCTAAGTCTTCGAAGCTTCTTATGTTCTTGAGGTTAAGTTTTTTTAATATCATATTGTTTCGTTTAGGTTAAGAATATTTTTTAGTTCGTCAATTAATCTTGTTTCAAAAAATTGAGATTTCTCATCTTCATTTTTTTCGGTTGAGAGTGTGTTCATTAGTTGTGGAAGATGGATATTGAAATCGTTTGGGTTTACGGAAGAAAATTCATCTTGTATTATTTTTTCTATTTCTTCTATGTTGTCTAGTTGGGTTGAATTTAAATTGACATCAGAGTCTTTTACTCGTAATTGAGAGATATTTCTAAGATATGAATATGTTTCTTTTTTGCTTATGAATTCTTCTATTTCGTTAAATTTTATGTCGCCAGTTTTTCCAATATTTAGTGTGCCTTTGAGTTTTAGTAATAGAATTTTGTCTTTCATGTTTACTTTGTTTAGAATTTCGATTACTTTCTCAGTTGCGGTTAGTCCATTATCTATTTCAATTTCAATAAAAATGGTTTCTTTGAGTGGGATTTTTATATTTTTTGTTGTGAGTCTATTTGTTAATTCTGTTATTTGAAAACTACCACATTCTAAGTCTACTAATTCTTGAAAGTTGTTAGGGTATGTTGGGCCTGGGTAGACGAATGTCGAATTTGATTCTTCGGTGTTGAATCTTTGGTGGATGTGTCCCATTGCATAGTAGTTTGCAAAGGGTAATTCTTGTTTATTTATAGAATTCATATCTATATTTCCGATAACGTCTGAGATTGTTGTGTGAAGCATTAAAATGGTGAATGCTGCATTTGAGTTGATGTATGTTTTTTTGAGGTCTTCTATTTCTAAGCTACTTTTTTTCCCAGCATATCCGTATATTTCTATTCCTTCGTGTATTGTTGGAAGAAGTTTTATTCTTTCATCTGGTTGTACTTCGTGTTGTCCTATGTTTTTACAGAGACCTGCTTTTTCTAAGACATCTAAAAATGTTCTGCCGGATGCTGAATAATCATGAGAACCTGCGATTAAGTATACAGGAATGTTTTTATCTTTTAGTTTTTTAAATTCTGCGAATGTTTCTTTTAATATTTCAATTGGAGGGTATGCTGAATCAAACAAATCTCCTGAGATAAGTGTAAAGTTTAGTTTTTCTTGTATTATTCTGTCTATTATTTTTTGAAAAGATAGGAAGTTTAAATCTTGTAGTTCTTGTTGTCTCCAGCTACCTAAGTGACAATCGGCTAGGTGTGCAAATTTTACCATCTTTTTGTTTGTTTAAGTAATTTATTGTTGGTTTCTAGTTTTTGTAAATGACTAGATGTAGGCAATAAAGTCTTGAGATTTTTTTATTTGAAAGGGTGAGGAGGGAGGAGCTTTTAAATTTGATTGTGGTTTATTGAGGTTGTTCCAAAAGACTTAAATATTCTTGTTATTCAAGGTTTTTATGGTTACAGAGAAACGTACTTTTTCTAAGATTTCTGTAGCTGTAAGTATGATTATTATTGGTTAGTGTAGGTGGCTTTTTAGCTAGATCTACCAAGGAATTTTAAAATGAGTTTAGATACTGATGTTTCTGATGTTTTGATGAGAGAAGATTTGCCCGTAGAGAAGGTTACAGCAGAATTTGTTACTATAATGGATTCGCATGAGGTTGGGTATAAGCAAAAAGCTCTTGCCTATTATGAGTCGTTGAATTTTGATTTTCAAAAGTATATTAGGAAGAATAGGAGGTATGCGAACTTGTTGAGAGCAGCAAGGATGAGGTTTTAGACTAAATAAATTTAAAAGTAAAGAAAAACAAAGAAATAATATGATAGAAAAACGAGAAAGTATCAATGAGAAAGAAATGGAGATTTTGGAATTTTGGGATAAGGATAAGACTTTTGAAAAATCCTTAAAGAAGACAAAAGGTAAGAAGCCGTATGTTTTTTATGATGGTCCGCCGTTTGCGACTGGTACGCCACATTATGGTCATATTTTAGGTTCTGTTGTTAAAGATGTTTATGGTCGATTTTGGACTATGAATAATCGTTATGTTAGAAGGGTTTGGGGTTGGGATTGTCATGGTTTGCCGATTGAGAATATTGCGGAGAAGGGACTTAATATTAATTCAAAGGACGAGATAGAACAGATGGGGGTTAAGAAGTTTAATGATTATTGTAGGAGCAAGGTTTTGGGGTATTCTGGAGAATGGGAGAAAGTGGTGAAAAGGATTGGTCGTTGGGTTGATATGAGTGAGTGTTATAGGACTATGGATAATGATTATATTGAATCTGTTTGGTGGGCATTTAAGCAGTTGTGGGATAAAGGGTATGTTTATGAGGGTGAAAAGATTTTGATGTATTGTCCTCGTTGCTCAACTCCTCTTGCTAAGGCAGAGGTTGCTATGGATAATTCTTATAAAAATGTTACTGATGAGACTGTTGTTGTTAAGTTTAAATTGAAGAATGAGGATGCTTATGCTCTTGCATGGACAACAACTCCTTGGACATTGCCTTCTAATCTGGCTTTGACAGTTAATCCGAAGTTGGATTATGTTTATATCAAGGATAAAAGTGATGGGACTGTTTTTTTGCTTGCTAAGGATTTGGTTTTGAATTTTTTTAAGAGTGAGGATGATTATGATGTTATTAAAGAATTGAAGGGGAAGGGATTGGAGAATATTGAATATGAGCCTTTGTTTGATTATTTTAAGGAAAATCCTAATTCGTTTAAGTTTTTGTTAGGAGATTTCGTGACTGCTGAGGATGGTACTGGAATTGTTCATACTGCGCCTGCGTTTGGTGAAGATGATTATGCTGTTTGTAGGAAATATGGTATTCCTATTGTTCAGCCAGTGGATGAGAAGGGGAAGTTTACTTCTGAAGTTAAGGATTTTGAGGGGAGGTTGGTTCATGATACCAATAAGGATGTAATTCTTCGGTTAAAAGAGAAGGGCAAGGTTGTATTGGTTAAAAAGGTGAAGCATGAGTATCCGTTTTGCTATAGGTGTGAGGCTAAATTGTTGTATCGTGCGATTCCTGCATGGTTTGTAGATATTCAAAAGATTAAGCCGAGACTTTTGGAGTTGAATAAAAAGTTGAATTGGTATCCCGATTTTTTGAAGGAAGGAAGGGTTAATTATAATCTGGAGACGGCTCCAGATTGGAATATTTCTAGAAATCGTTATTGGGCGACTGCTATTCCTGTATGGATGAACGATAATGGAGAGAAGATTGTTATTGGTAGTATCGAAGAGTTAAAAAAATATGCAAAGAAGTTGCCAAAAGGTGATATAGATTTACATAAAGATTTTTTGGATGATGTAATTTTAGAGAAAGATGGTAGCGAGTATAGAAGGATTCCTGAAGTTCTTGATTGTTGGTTTGAGTCAGGAGCGATGACTTTTGCTCAGTTTCATTATCCTTTTGAGAATAAGAATTTTTTTCTTAAGAATTTTCCAGCTCAGTTTGTTGCGGAGTATATTGGACAGGTTAGGGCTTGGTTTTATTACATGAATGTTTTGTCTGCAATTTTATTTGATGATATTCCTTTCGAAAATATTGTGACGACCGGTACTATTCTTTCAAAAGATGGTCAAAAGATGAGTAAGAGTAAAGGGAACTTTACTGATCCAATGATTTTGGTTGAGAAGTTTGGTGTTGATGCTCTGAGATTTTATTTTATGAGTTGTCCTGTTATGAATGCAGATAATTTGAAATTTTTAGACCAGCAAGTTGAGGAAGTTTACAAAAAAGTTATGATTTTGTTATATAATGTTAATAATTTTTATGAATTGTATAAGGATATCAAGGATGTTAAGTTGAAGCCAGTTAACGTAATGGATAAGTGGATTGTTTCTAGGCTGAATGAGTTATTAAGGGAAGTGGATTCTTATTTGAAGGGCTATAATACGGTTAAGGCTTGTGGTGAAATTCGAAGTTTTGTTGATGATTTGTCAACTTGGTATGTGAGGCAGAGTAGGGATAGGTTTAATGAAGGGGATATTCAAGCAAAGGCTACGTTAAGATATGTTTTAGATAAATTGGCTATTATTTGTGCTCCTATTATGCCCTTTGTTAGCGAAATAATTTATCAGACTATTAATGGTTCTGATTCTTCTGTGCATTTAGCAGATTGGTGCAGTTTTGATGAGAAAATGATTGATGATAAGTTAGCGAAGGATATGCATCAGACTAGAGAAATTGTTTCTAGTGCTTTGAGGATGAGGGATAGGGCTGCGATTGGTATTAAATGGCCTTTGTCTAAAGCGATTGTTAGTTTTGAATCTGAATTGTCAGACCATTTTGTCGATATTGTGAAGGCTGAATTAAATGTTAAAAGCATTGAGTTTAAGAAAGCTGATCTTTTAAAAGTTGAATTGGATTTGAAATTGACTAAAGAATTAGAGGCAGAGGGTTTTGCTCGGGAGATTTCTAGGAAAGTTCAGGCAGGTAGAAAAAAGGCAGGTTTTGTTAAGGATGATAAGATTGAATTAGTTATAAAAAGTGATGTTGATGTTTTATTGAAAACTCAAGTCGATTTTATTTTGGAGCGAATAGGGGGAGATAAGATTGATTTTGAGGAGATGACGGGGAAATTTGAGTATTCTGAGGAAGGAAAGATAAAGGGAAAGAAATTTATTTTTGGATTTGATAAAGCTTGATTGTCGTCGGTAAAACGGAAATTTACTTCTGTTTAGGGGGACTTTTTAGAGAAACATTTAAATAGTAGTTTTGGCTCGTGGATAACATGATAGTAAAAGAGGAATTTTTGAGTAGGTTGAGAAAGATATTTGATTTGAATCTTTATGAAGTTAAGGTTTGGACGGCTTTATTGAGTAGGGGAACATCTACCGCTGGAGAACTTTCTAGTATAAGCGATGTGCCTAGGAGTAGAACGTATGATATTTTGGAGAGTTTGGAGAAGAAAGGATTTATTGTAATGAAGTTGGGTAAACCGATTAAGTTTGTTGCGTTGAAGCCAGAGGAAGTTGTTGAACGGGTTAAGAAAAATTTACTTATGGGTGCAAAGGAGAAATCAAAAAGGTTGGAGACTTTGAAAGGTGATGAGGTTTTGAGTGAACTTGATTTATTATTTAGTGATGGGATTAAGTATATTGAGCATACTGATCTTTCTGGGGCTTTGAAGGGAAGACAAAATATTTATAATCATTTGGATATGCTTGTGCGTGAGGCGCAAACGTCTATTACTCTTGTGACTACTGCTGATGGTTTGAATAGAAAGCTAGAGATTTTATTGCCGAGTTTAGAGAAGGCTAAGAAGAGGGGGGTTACAATAAAGATTGCAGCTCCAATTGATGCAACAAATAAAAAGATTGCTAGTGAGTTTTCTAAGGTGGCTGAGGTTCGTGGTGTTAAGGATTTAAAGGCGAGGTTTTTGATTATTGATGGCGAACAAATTATGTTTATGCTTTTGAACGATACTGAGGTGCATCCGACTTATGATTTGGGTGTTTGGATTAATACTCCTTTCTTTTCTCAAGCTTTGACTCAGTTGTTTGATATTGCGTGGAAAGAAATGAAAAAGGCTTAATATTCATTGAGGAGAAAAAAGTTTTGTCCTTAAAGAAAAAACATAAATTAAATAAAGAGGTGAAATAAATGGTTAAGAAAGTTGCTAAGAAAGTTGCTAAAAAGAGAAAGATTGTTAAGAAGGCTCCGGTGAAAGCCCTTCCTATGAAAGATTGTCCTACGAGTTGTTCTTGTGATTCGAGTGTATGGCTTTGTAAGATTTCTTTGATTGCTGCTATTTTCTTTGTGATGAGCGTGTTACCAAAGGTTGGTATGTGGGTTATGAATGTTCATTGGGGCATTTGGCTTATCATCGCATTAGTTTTAGGGTGGAAACCTTTGATGCATTGTCTTAGAAAATAATTTCTCTTTTTTATTTTTTGCTCTTATTTAAAGGGTGCCTTTTTAGAGAGGAGGCTTTTTTTATTTTTTATTATTGGACGTGAGTGTGTTATTATATGAATTTTTTTAAGTTGGTGTTATATTGTTTTTTTATATAAAATTAGTTTTACATTTCTTCTAATGTTTCTATTCCTAATAGTTCTAGGGATTTTTTTAGTGTGATTTTGAATGATTTTATTAGTTCTAGTCTGAAGCCTTCTTCTATTCCACCAATGACTGGACAATTGTGATAAAATTCGTTGAAAACTTTTGCGAGTTCAAAAGAATAATTTGCGATGAGGTTTGGGGAAAGTTCTCTGTAGGCTTTTTCTGTTATATTTGGAAATGATTCAATTTTTTTGAGGAGGGCTATTTCTGAGTCTTTTAGGTCAATTATTTTTATTTCTTTGTTTTGTTTAACTTTTCGTGTTATTGAATTTGCTCGGGCGTATGAATAGAGTAGGTATGGTCCTGTGTCGCCTTCGAATGCTAAGAATTTATCAATGTCGAAGATAATATTGTTTTGCCTGTAGCTTTTTAAATCACCATATTTTATTGCTGCTATTGCTATTGTTTGAGATTTTTTTTCTAATTCTTTTTTTGAGAGGTTATTTTCTCTGTCTTCTAGGTTCTTTTTTGCTTTTGAAATAGTTTCTTTTAATATATCTGACATGTATATTGTTTTTCCTTGTCGTGTTGAAAATTTCTTTCCGTCTGGCGCAAGATATAATCCGTGGGAGACATGGATGCAGTTTTTTGCCCAGTCAAATTTTAGAAGTTCTAATGTTCTGAATATTTGTTGAAAATGAAGTGTTTGTTCTGAGCCTACTTCATATATGAGTTTGTCAAAATTGTATTCTTTTTTTCTATTGATTGCTGCTGCTAGGTCTCGTGTTGCATAAAGGGATGTTCCGTCTGATTTTTGGATTAATACGACGCCTTTGTTTTCTTTTTTTAGATCAATTATTTTTGCGCCTTCATCCTTTATAAGGAGTTTTTGTTTTTCTAATAGTTGTATAATGTTGCCCATTTTGTCGTTGTATTTACTTTCTCCACTTATTATGTCAAATTTTACGTTTAGCATTTTGAATGTTTTGTTGAATTCTTTTAGTGAAAGTTCTCTAAAATGTTTCCATAATTTAAGATTTTCTTTATCACCTTCTTCTAATTTTTTGAATTCTGTTCTTGCTTCGTCATCAAGAGATTTGTCTGCATTTACTTTGACATATAATTCTTGGAGGTGTGTTATCGGGTCTTTGTTTAATTTTTCTGAGTTTCCCCATTTTTTGTATGCAAGTATTATTTTTCCAAATTGTGTTCCCCAATCTCCTAAATAATTTATTTTTATTGTTTTATATCCGTTAGCATTTGCTATTTTTGAAATAGAATCTCCAATGATTGTTGAACGTAAATGTCCTATTCCAAATGGTTTTGCTATGTTTGGTGCGGCTAAGTCAATACATATTGTTTTTCCTTTTCCGTTTTTATTTGTTCCCCAGTTTTTTTTCTTTGTTTCTTTTAGTACTTTTTCTGCGAGTAATGTTTTATTGATAAAAAAGTTTATGTATGGACCAGCTGTTTTTATTCCTTGAATTTCTTTTGTTTCTTTTTTTATTAATTTTTTTGCTAAATTTTCTGCGATTAATAATGGGGATTTTTTTTCTTCTTTTGCTAATGAGAAGCAGGGAAAGGCGTAATCGCCCATTTCTTGTTTTGGAGGGATTTCAAGTAAGTTTTCTATTTTTTCTTTTGATAGATGTACTTCTTTTTTAAGAATGTCTATTATTATTTTTTTCATGTAATGAGGAAGAAAAAAGAGATTTATTAAGTTTTGTGAAGGTTAAAAAATAAAAAAAAGGATTTTTTTATATATGTCTTTATTACAAAGTTATATATATGATAAAGTCCTTTTTCTATGGTAAGGAGGTGGTATTATGAAAATAGGTGTAATTGATTGGATTGCTTTAGTCCTTGTTATTGTTGGTGCTTTGAATTGGGGATTAGTGTTATTCGATTTTAATTTGGTTACTTGGATTAGCTTTGGTGTAGCAGTTGTAGAGAGTACTGTTTATGCTTTAGTTGGTCTTGCTGGTCTTTGGATGATTTATGTAGCTTCTCGGTTGGCTAAGTAGTAAATTAGAAGATTGCCCATTCTTTTTTTTCTTTTTGTTCTCTGTCTAGGACGCTGCCCTTTTTGTTTATTCTTGGGCGTCCTGATTCTTTTTCTTTTCGTAGTGTTATATCTAGTGATTTAAGTAATTCTGAAATTCCATCTTCGAAGTTTTTTAATTCTGAAGTTTTTCCTTCTCTTCCAGGGTCTCCTGTGAAATTTATAATGGAGTCTGCAAGGTATGAGATTAATAATAAGTCGTGGTCAACTACGAAGGCTGTTTTTTCTTTTTCGGTCATTATATCTTTTATTGCTTTTGCAACTGAAATTCTTTCTTCTACATCAAGATATGCTGATGGTTCATCTAGTAAATATATGTCTGCTTCTTTGGCGAGGCATCTAGCTATTGAAAATCTTTGGAGTTCTCCACCCGAAAGTTCATTAATTTTTTTGGTTTGTAATACTCCAATGTTAAATGTGTTACTTAATTTTTTATTTATTTTTTCTGAGAACACAATGTCTTTTACTGTTGTTTCTTCTTCTGTAAACAGATATTGTGGTTTGTAGGAAATATCTAGATTTATATTAAGTTTTGTTTTTTTATTGTCAATTATTACTTCTTCAGTGCCTGTTAGACATTTTACAAATGTTGTTTTACCTGTTCCGTTTTTTCCTAGTATGCCTATTACATGGTTTTGATGGATTTCTCCTTCTTGAGCAGTAATAGAAAATCCTGTGTCAAATGTTTTTGTAAATTTTGGCCAGTTGCCTATTTTGTTTCCGGAGAGGGAGGGGTTTCTTGTAAAATTAAATGATATTTCTTTGTCTCGAATTCTCATGTTCTCTTCTTTTAAGAATCCTGAGAGGTAAGAATTTACTCCATTTTTGGATGCTCTGATTTGTGAAACGACTCCAAATCCTCCTTGGCTTCCAAATAAAATATTTAGATTGTCAGTGAGGTAATCTAGAATTAAGAGATCATGTTCGACTATTATTGTTGTTTTGTTTTTTGTAATTTTTTTTATGTAATCTGAAATTCGTAATCTTTCTCCGATGTCAAGATAGGCTAATGGTTCGTCAAAGAAAAAGATGTCTGCATCTTGCAGGGTTGTTGCTAGAATTGCTACTCTTTGGAGTTCTCCTCCTGAGAGTTTGTCCATTTTATTATTTAAAATATTGGAGATGTTGAGTTCTTTTGCTAATTCTTTTATTTTGTTTTCATTTCCTCTTTGTTTTAAAACTTCTATTACTGGGATGTTGATTGCAAGTTTTGATAAGTTTTGTGGTTTGTAGGCTATTTTTTTATCTGGTAAGTCTTGAAGATATTTGAGTATTTCAGTTCCTTGAAAGAAATTTTTTATGTCGTTATCTGAAGCATTTTTTCCTAAATTTATTTTTTCTTGGCCTGATAATAATTTTATTGCTGTTGATTTCCCAATTCC
>CAZXBY010000018.1:0-11291 GCA_964639055.1 Candidatus Woesearchaeota archaeon | reverse complement strand
GAAGTTGGTGAGGAAGGAATAGTTGCAAATATGCCTTACTTAATCGCAGGAAAAACTCAGGCAGAGAAAGAAAATTATCTTTGGAAGAATTGGTTTACAGCATTTTCAGAAGAAAATGTTGGGATTGATAAGGATGGGAAATTTGTAGAAAAAGGAAAACCAGTAATTTTAACAGTCCATGGTGGAGGAATCTTGACTCCTGAAAGAATTAAAAAAGCTTACACAGACGGATTAACAGATCAAAAAGCAGCAAAGTACAATTCTGAAGAATTTGAAAAACTTTTAAATGGAGTTTTGCCAACAGACGAATCTATTGATATCTATAGTATTGATGATGTAAAAAAGAATGAGATTTCAAATCCTTTTGGGAGATATGCTGTTTGGTGTGATTTTGAAGAGGCAAAAGCTACACAATCAGGATATCATGGCAAAGCAGATTTTATGAAGAATCCTTTAGTTTTTGCTAGAACAGGAGCAACAAACGATCTAGGAGATTATTTTAATAAAGCCAAAGGAACTTCTGGAAATTCAAAAAACAAAGTTGGTAATTGGCATAGGTTGACAGAAATAGATCCTAATCAAGCTCAGGGCCGTGTCTTGTTCCTTGTCAGTAATTGTTATGGTCTGAGTGGCGACAGTGATCTGGATAATATTGGCCGGTTCGTTGGGGTAAGAGCGCCGGAGGCGCAGAAGTAAGAGCCGAAGGCTCGTCGTGCACTCACGAAAATCAAGGAGATAAAAATGAAAGAATATACAATAACAAAACAAATTAGCAAACAAGGAAAGTCAAATATAATTATAATTCCAACATTTCTGAAGGATAGATTAAAAGCTAAAACACTAGTTGAAGTAAGAATAAAAATATTAAGTGAGGATGAAGATGACAGCTGAAAAATTAACATACAACGAACTTAGACTTGGAGAAGGTGCAAAAGACGCATTCTTATCAGGAATCAGTCCAGAAGAAATTGAAAGAAAATTTCCTGTTTACCTTAATACTAGAGAGGTTTATGCGGGACTTAATGCAACTGATATTGTCGTTGCAGGAGTTCTCTCAGGAATGAATGGACTTTTAGTGGGGGATACTGGTTGTGGAAAAAGTCAACTTGCAAGTGATATTGCAAGATATTATTTTGGTGGAGAGAGAAAAGATGGAGGAAGTGCTTTGACAATAGAGGGTCATCCAGAACTTGAAATTTATGAAGAAGTATTAAGTGAATTTAGTGATAAAGAAAAAAAAAGAGTGTTAAATGGGAATCATAAAGCTAAATATTGGAACCTCGAAGAGTTAAATCGTTGCCCACCATTTGCACAGAATCAGTTTTTTTCAGTTGGCAATGGTAGACTGATTAGAGGAGGAAGTGCTATTCCCTTGGGAGAAGATGGTTATGTAAGTTCTCTTGCAACCGCTAATCTTGGTAATGGAGAATATCAAGGTACTTTTGAAACAGATAAAGCCCTATACAATCGTTTTGGAGTAATTGTAGACTTTGACTATGAAATGTTTTCTCCAACAGATGAAGATAGAATTTTTATTGATGAATTAGTTGCTGCTAATCCCAATTTAAAGAGGGCACCAATTAGGGATATCTCTGATAAAATTGTTGTTGCAAAAGAAGAAATTGATAATATGCTTAGAAATACCAGTCTTGAAGCAAAAGCTGTTAGTCAGTATTTAGAACTAGGTCTTGCAAGTTATAGGGGGAGTGATGGTAAACCTGTTAGAAAAACAAAGAACTGGTGGGAGCCTTTTGAAGAAAATTTTACTGGAGGAACAAGACCTCTAAAGTCTTTAGTCAGAAATCCTCAACCTAGAACAACTCAGGCTTTGATGAGGTATGCTACAAGTCTTCATTATCTTGCAAAGTTAAAAAATCCTAAGAGAAAAATAAATCCCATTGATACAATGTTTAAAGCTTTTGAATTAACTGCTGCATATCAAGATGTTCTTAATCCATTAGTTTTAAGTCAGGAGTATAAAAAAGAGCATCCAGTAATGATGGCAAGAGTTGCAGAGCAACTTAAAGCAGATTTTAGAAAAAATGAAGATTATATTTTGACTTCGTTTGAGTCTGCGAGAAACAGAGGAGATGTTTTTAAGCAGTATTTTAAGGTTAAGGGAGATGGTCAGACTTATGCTGGAGAGCCAAGTGATGAAGTTGACAAAAATAAGGTTACAGTGGTTAAACCCTTTAATAATCTTGGAGAAGTTAATCTCACCTGGGTAAATTCTGCTATTGATGTTCAAAAAAAGATACATGATATGAAAGTAAAACAAGGTAAGAGGGGTAAGAAAAACAAAAAATGACTCTTAAACAAAACATAACAAATGATGAGCAATCAAGAAGAAAATCAAGAATAGTTTTACCTGGAACATCTGAATATGAAGCAGGGATGAGAAGATTGAGGGAGGCTAATAAGAATCAAGAAAAAACAAGTCGGGGTAAAAAAGGAAGAAAATCATCAGAGGGAGATTCACCTAGAACAATGCCAACAGGAAGTTTTAATGTTGATAGTTTAATAAATATTGATCCTGAAAAAGATATTTTTTATAGTGAAGATCAAGATAGTGATGGGAATTATATTGGACTACCAATCGCACTTAAACAAGCTCTAAATCATGCAGGAACTAATGGTTATGTAGCAACAATGCCTGAATTAATCGCTGCAAAACTTAAGGCAGGTAAGAATCATAACTTTTGGAAAAACTGGTTTACAACCCACACAGAAGAAAATATTGGTATAGATAAAAAAGGCAGGTTTTATAGTGCAAATGAGCCAGTTTTAGTAATTGTCAATGGTGGAGGAATTCTAACTCCTGAAAGAATAAAGCAAGCATATGCAGAAGATTTGATTGATAACAGTGCAAGATATACTGAAGAAGAATTTGATAATTTACTAGATGGAAATCTTCTAGATGGAAGTTCTATTAAATTGCATAGTTTAGAAGATATAAGGCAAGGAGTTTTAGATTTGCCCCACAGATTTGGAGTAGTTATGCCTTATTCTGTTGCACAAGGTACTAAATCTGGATATGATAAAAAGAAAGATTTTATCACTAATCCTTTAGCAATTGCAAGAAATGCAGGTTCTGAAAATTTAGAAGAATATTTTGAACTTGCTAAAGATACTTCTGATGATACACTTGGTTGTTATCATCCATTTACTGGGAGAGATGCTTCTGTTCCTCAGGGCCGTGTCTTGTTCCTTTACGATAATTATAATGGTCTGAGTGGCAACGATGATCTGAATGATGATGGCCGGTTCGTTGGGGTAAGAGCGCCGGAGGCGCAGGAATAAGAGCCGAAGGCTCGTCGCGCACTCGCGAAAATCAAGGAGATAAAAAACATGGAAACAACATTGACTAAAGAATTGCAAGGAGAAGCAGATGAAGAAGCACACAATTTAGGCTTTAGTGGAACTGTTAAATTAAGTTCCTATGACAATAGACCTAGTTTTTCAGGACAGACCTACATGGTAAACAAAACAACACAAATAAAACATAATCCAGAATATGAGAATGAAAACCCAGGTCAAAGTCAAAGAGTTGTTAGAGATATTGTAGCCCACGAATATGATCATCACGGGGGACCTTATTTTTTAGGTTGCCCTAGAACTCTTGATTATTCAATAAAATTAATCCATGAACCTATGTCTGACGTACTAATAGAAGAAGGCTTTTCCGAGGAAGATGCCTCATATTTAGGAAATACTTTTAGTGATTCTCTTTTACATTGCGATCTGGGAAGAGAAAAATCATTAGAAGGTATTGTTGATTTTTTTGAAGATGTAGGAAAATATAGTGAGGATAGTAAGTATTCAGATTTTTATACAGCCCATGTTATGTTAAATATGTTTTTATTTGGTTCAAAAAGTCAGAAAAAAAGAGCCAGTAGATTTTATTCGGATTCTAAGAAAGCTGGAGAAGTTGTACAAAGGTTTGTTAATGAAACTGGCCTTGGTGATCTAAAAAGAGAATCAGTCAGAAATAACGAAAAATTAAGAAATTATTTAATGAACAAAAAAAACTGGCCAGAACTTGCGAAAGTCTATGCAAGAGAATTTTCCAAATTAATTGAACCAAGCTATGCTATGCCTATTTTCAATCACTCTGGTGCTGGAACAAGAGGGAGAGAAAGTGAGGATTCAACTGAAGAAGGCAATGAATTTGATAAGGAAAGAAAATCAAAAGAAGTTAGAATGAAAAGAGTAAGGGAAGCTCATGAAAAAGGAGAAGGTCTGCCTAGGTGGCTTGGTGGAACCGGAAGTTCTTCAAATGACGAAGAGATTGAAGTTAGCGAAAAAATGTTTGAAAGTCTTGATTTATTGTATCAAAGTTTAGCAAGAAGCTTAAAAGTTGTAGCAGAGTCTTATACAGAATCACGCCAAATGCCTGTATGTTATTATGGGAAAAGAGATTTTAATCCTGAAAGAGATGATATGAGACATGTTAGTTATGGATTTGATGATAATGGAAATTCTGTTTTAAAAAAGAAAAGATTCTCACATAATATTTCAGTTCCTATCAAGACTAAAGAAAAAGGTTTTCCAAATGCTAGATTTGGTTTATTTGATGCTTCAGGAAGTATGTTTGAATCAATTGATGGAAGCGGAGTTGGAAAAACAAATGTTATTCCATGGGGAGATAATTCAAAGTATCATTATGGTAATTTAGCTTTTTATGGGCTTATGGAATATCTGAAAGCAAATGGATTACTTAGCGGAACAGGCATTGAACTAGCTGCATTTAGTGGTTCAACTAGAGTAGGTAGTGGAATTGTAGAAGCAAAAAAAGTAGCACTTTCACCAGAAGGAGGCGGTACAAAATTAAACTTTGAGGATGTTCGTCATATGTTTTCAGGAAGAGATAATTTAATTTTTACAATCTCTGATGGAGGCATACAAAATTGGGATGATGTTTCTGAAGAGTTTATAAAAAGAGCTAGAAATCATCACTATTTTCACCTCCAAATTGGCTCTGATAATGCTACAACAAAAAGCTTAAAATCTGCAGGCCTCAAAGTAGAGCCAGTCACAAGCGGATATGATTTAGTAAATAGAACAATTGATTTAACTGATAAATTACTAAGAGGGGGAAGAAAATGACTCTTGAACAAAACATAACAAATGATGAGCAATCAAGAAGAAAATCAAGAATAGTCTTGCCTGGAACATCTGAATATGAAGCAGGGATGAGAAGATTAAGAGAGGCTAATAAGAATCAAGAAAAAACCAACAAGGGCAAAAAAGGAAGAAAATCATCAGAGGGAGATTCACCTAGAACAATGCCAACAGGAAGTTTTAATGTTGATAGTTTAATAAATATTGATCCTGAAAAAGATATTTTTTATAGTGAAGATCAAGATAGTGATGGGAATTATATTGGACTACCAATCGCACTTAAACAAGCTCTAAATCATGCAGGAACTAATGGTTATGTAGCAACAATGCCTGAATTAATCGCTGCAAAACTTAAGGCAGGTAAGAATCATAACTTTTGGAAAAACTGGTTTACAACCCACACAGAAGAAAATATTGGTATAGATAAAAAAGGCAGGTTTTATAGTGCAAATGAGCCAGTTTTAGTAATTGTCAATGGTGGAGGAATTCTAACTCCTGAAAGAATAAAGCAAGCATATGCAGAAGATTTGATTGATAACAGTGCAAGATATACTGAAGAAGAATTTGATAATTTACTAGATGGAAATCTTCTAGATGGAAGTTCTATTAAATTGCATAGTTTAGAAGATATAAGGCAAGGAGTTTTAGATTTGCCCCACAGATTTGGAGTAGTTATGCCTTATTCTGTTGCACAAGGTACTAAATCTGGATATCACAAAAAGAAAGATTTTATCACTAATCCTTTAGCAATTGCGAGAAACGCAGGTTCTGAAAATTTAGAAGAATATCATGAATTAGCTAAACACAGTGATGGAGATTTAGGTTGTTATCATCCTTTTAATGGTCGTGATGCTTCTGTCCCTCAGGGCCGTGTCTTGTTCCTTGACAATAATTATAGTGGTCTGAGTGGCAACGATTATCTGAGTGATTATGGCCGGTTCGTTGGGGTAAGAGCGCCGGAGGCGCATTGAAGCCGAGCGGAGCGAGGTGACGCAACAAAAAAGTAAGAATTTAGACTATAAATCTTTTTAAACTTAATATTTTATTGATTATTGTCCCAGCTACCTTGTAATAGTGCAAGGTTATAGAGTAGCTTGGAACTACACGTCATTTCACTATTGGGAGCTATGCTCTTATAAAATACAACCACAACAGCTAATGTCTGAAGTGGTGGTGGCAAGCAAAATGCTATACGCTTTTGTGAGATTTAAAGTGAAATGGCTACTATCAGGGCCGTGTCTTGTTCCTTAACAATAATTATAATGGTCTGAATGGCAACAATAATCTAAATAATAATGGCCGGTTCGTTGGAATAGACAAGCTAATTTGCTGGGACACTTTTTTATTTGTTATTATTACCACTGTAGGTCTAAAATTTATCAAGGACATATATTGTTGGTGACTAAAAATCCTCAACTAACTGAATTCTAATAGTAGAGTTGCTGTATTGGTAGATTTTAGATTTAGGTTTGGTGGCTTATTTCACTTTCTTTTTACAATTTTATTAACCCCACTTTTAACATACCTTTTGTCAGTTGTAGGAGCAATCTTAGAATACTTTGAAGCTATTTTCCTATCAGTCACAACAAAAAACCAATTTTTACCATAAGTTTTGTTAAGGGTTTCAATTTTTTCTTTTAATAATTTTTTATGATGTTTTATTGCTTTTTCAGTTTCAATTGCATATTCTTTCTTATTAATTTCAAAAACAATATCCGGCCTTGAGGTTTCATAAAGATTTATTTTAATTCCATGCCGCCATCGCATAAGTGTATTACACCCGATTCCTAACCTCACTCCTTAACAAACCAGATCAAAAGCGGAGGAATTCCAATCTCCTTCTTCGCCTTCTCAATTTCCTTTTCCAATTGTTCAAACTTTCGACAGAACATCAACTTATACCAAAATTTATCCTGCCGTCTTTTCAACTGTTTAAATTCTTTAAAAATTTCACTTTTTAGACGAATAGTGCCCCAAGCTCTTTGACTCTCTGCATAAGACATCTTTCCTTCCATTTCTAATGGGGCTTCTGTTGGCTTGAGGATTTTTTGGTTTTGTTTTGATAGGCTCATTTCTTCTCCCAACAATCTCTCTCAAGATCTTATTTAGTTCCCTAAGTTTTAAGATTATTTCATCGCCAATATCTTCTGAAATATTATTTTCCATAAAAAAGATAATTTGGTATACCTTAAATAAAGTCGGAGAAAAAAAAGACTACTTTTTAGACTACTTTTTGGTTGCTAACTCTTCTCCGATTTTATATAAGTAGTCTCCATCGCAGACAATTATGGAAAAATGTATCCTCTGTAAAAAGAAGATTGAAAAATTTGAAGAAGACGTTTGCGAAACTTGCTTATTGTTTCTTCAAAGCAAATATCCTAGAACTAAATGCTTACAGGAGGTTATTAAATGGCACAAAAAGTTCTTGGAAGAGAACCCAGAAGATTAGTCTTTATTGCTATCTTTCTTTTAGCTATTATTGCTCAGCTAGTTATTGTTAGTGCGGCAACAGAAGCAGATTTTGAAGAGATCTTGCAACCAATCCAAACTATCTATGATTTAGTAAAGTATACGGCTACAGTGATATCAGGGCTTGTAATGTTGTTCGCAGGAATAACTTATATTGCGAGTGGTTCTGATCCTGGAAAAAGAGAGAAGGCTAAGAATATGGTAATGTATGTTATCGTCGGACTTATTGTAATCTGGGCTGCACCTTTTGTCGTAGAGCTTATTTTAGGAAGTTAAAATGCGATCCAAAGTTGTTTATTCGCCTCCCCTTTTTAGGGGAGGTCTTTTCCTTTTTTTGTTTATTTTAGCTGTAAGTATAGTTAGTGCTGAAGAATGTGGAATTTTGAATATTGGTGAGTGTCTTGAGGATCTTTTTATTGATGCAATAGCAGGGGTTCCAAGTCTTCTTTTTGAATTCTTAATTGATGTATTAAATGCTCCAGTTGTAATACTGTTGGGCATAATAAAATCCCTTTTAACTGAACCTGTAAAGATAAGTGTATTTGCAGAGCCTTGGGCAATAATAATCTATATGCTCTCCTTTTTTTATGGGTTACTTCTATTGTTTGTAGGTTTTAGATTAATTATTTCGGGTGAGACTCCTGAACAAAGGGAAAGAGCAAAATCCTCCTTAAGAAATATTATTGTTATGATGATTTTAGTTCAGCTAAGCTATTATCTATATGAACTTATAATTGAGATTTTTTCAGGAATGACGAATGTCATTTTCAAAATGGTTGATATGAATTTTTTCTTAATTACAGCAGATAGTATAAGTAATGTTTATTTGCAATTTGTATTATTAGTTCCTTATCTTGTGGTCTTAATATTGTTTATTATTCTATTGTCATTAAGGTATATCCTCGTTGCAAGTGGAGTTATTTTCTTTGCAATTGGAATTTTTATGTATTTCATAGGATTTCTAAAAGAGTATGGATCGTTTATAATTAATTTATTGATTGTCGCAATAGCACTCCCATTCTTCTATTCAATCATCTTTTTAGCGTCGTCAAAAGTAATTAACGTGGGGATTTTTAATGACTTCAAGATATTAGTTAGCCTCGGTGCTTTTAGCCTTGTTGTTGTGCTTACAATTTTACTGGCTTTATTCGTTATAGTTAAATCTGCTATGAAAGTTGCAAAGCCAATCATGAAGGTCGTAACAATGGTACAGGGGGTGGTATAAGATGTATGAGATTCCTAATCAGCTTGTTTATAAGGAAAGAATAATCTTTAATCTTACTTTCGGTCAGTTGTTATATGCTTTTATTTTTCTACCTATTGTTTTGTTAATTTTTAAATTGAATTTTCGTTTAGAGATAAAAATCTTTTTGAGTTTTTTTCCTGCATTAATTGCTGTTGCTTTCATGTATTTTGATTTGTTTGAGCATCTTAAAATGTGGTATACTTGGGTTATTTCAAGAAATGTAAGGATGGGGCAATTGGGCAAAACTCTTGAAATAAAGGGATTTCACGATAAATTAATTTCTACAAAATCTAAAAGAATGGCTGTTTTAAAAGTAGAACCACTTAATTTTAAAATAAAAACTAAGGGTGAAAAAGAATCTATTACCTACGCATTTCAAAAATTTCTTAACTCGCTGGATTTCCCCGTTCAAATTATCATGACTACTGAGAGTCTAAACCTCGACAAATATCTAAATGACTTGAAGGGAAGAATAAAAAATGAATTTAAAAATTTGTTTGGAGATTATGAGGAAAATCTTAGGAAAGTAATTAGTAAGGACGATGTTTCTAATAGGAGTTTTTATTTAGTAATCCCTGAAAAAACGGATATAAGCAATCAACTGCAAATTTGTGAAGAACGACTTTATAGTTTTAATTTGAAAACTTCAAGATTAAGTGGTAAAAGAATAAAAAAACTTTTCAAACAATTACTTGGAACAAATAATCTAGATTCAATAAAAAGAAAATCTAAAGAAAAACCGATTCCTGTGCCAAAGCCCTACATTGAGAAATTAAAATTTTATTTTAACAAAATAAGGAGATATTATAAGGAAAGAAGAGAAATTCCTATTCTGATTAAGAATTCTCCTGATTACTTGTTTATCAATGGAAAATATACTAGGACTATCTATGCCTCAGGTTATCCAAGGTCTGTGGAATCTGGGTTTTTAGATAAAATGATTAGCTCCAAAGGTGATTTTAATTTGTCATTACATATTGAACCTCATTCTATCGAAAATACCTTTGTTATGCTAAATCGCGAACTTCAAAAACAACGAGCAGACTTATATTCGGCTAAATTGAAAAACCAATTAAATTCTAGTCTGGAAATTCAATATTCTGACACATTAAAGACTTTAGAAAATTTACAGAAAGGTGACGAGAAATTATTCAATATTAGTTTGTATATAACCTGTAAGGCTATCTCAAAAAAGAAGCTTGATTTATTAACACAAAAAGTTGAGTCTGAATTAAATTCTTTAATGATAATTCCAAAAAGAGCAAATTTTAGGATGTTTCAAGGATTAAAGTCTTGTTTGCCTTTATTAGATAATAGTCTTAACTCTACCCGTAATGTAACTACAAACGCTTTATCTGCATTTTTCCCTTTTACTAGCCAGTTTCTTGATATTGATAGTACTGGTGTATGGCTTGGATTAAATAAAAATAATATTCCAATCATTAAAGATATTTTTAATCTTTCAAACCCTAATGGGACAGTTCTTGCCCAATCAGGTGGGGGAAAGTCGTATTTTTGCAAGTTACTAATCACAAGATATTTACTTAATGGCACAAAGGTAATGGTGATTGATCCACAAGGAGAGTACACTAGCCTTGTGTCGCATTTTAAGGGGCAGAGAATCGATCTTTCTAGAGATTCCGAGACAATCATAAACCCTTTAGATTTAATGGGACACAATTATTTAGAAAAGAGATTGTCTTTAATTGACCTCATGAAAGTCATGCTTGGCGACTTAAGTGATATTCAAAAAGCATTTTTAGATAAAGCTCTAAATAAAACTTATAAGAAACAAGGAATTACAAATAATCCTGATAGTTGGGATAATGAGCCTCCCATTTTGGGCGATTTAATGAAGGTGCTTAAACAAATGGAAATAAAGGCATCCAAACTTGAACAAGCTACGATAAACAGTATATCCAGTAGACTTGAAATGTATGTCAATGGGGTATTTAGTTTTTTTAATAGAAAGACTAATATTAATTTTAATAATGACTTTGTTTGTTTTGATGTAGGCAATTTGCCTTCTCAAGTTAAACCTGCAGTAATGTTTCTAGTCTTGGATTACGTTTATATGAAAATGAAAGCTAATTTGGATAGAAAAATCCTTCTAATTGATGAGGCATGGTCTTTACTTTCAAGAGCTGAAGATGCAGGATATATTTTTGAAATTGTTAAAACTTGTAGAAAATTTAATCTTGGCTTAATTTTAATTAATCAGGAGGTTGAAGGTTTACTTGATTCAAAAGCGGGAAAATCAGTTCTTGCAAATTCGGCGTATACCTTTCTAATGAGACAAAGACCTTCAGTAATTGATAATATTTGTAAAACTTTTCACTTAAGCAGTCATGAAAGAACTCATCTCTTAACAGCTCCAATTGGTGAAGGTCTTCTGATTATGGAAGATGATCATACTGAGATGAAAGTTATTGCATCACCAGAAGAACATAATTTA
>CAZXBY010000017.1:2697-11384 GCA_964639055.1 Candidatus Woesearchaeota archaeon | reverse complement strand
AAGACAAAGAAAATCATGGAAAAGAAGCAACGGAGAGAGAGTATGTTTTACTACTAACGCAGTAGCATTACTTAAAGATGAGAAAGGAAATCCCAAAGGAACACAAATCAAAGGTCCAATCGCAAGAGAAGTTCAGGAAAGATGGAAGGAGGTCGCTAAAATCGCGAGTATAGTATATTAAAATGAAATCAAAATTTAGTAAAACATGGAATAGGAGTAAGCAACCAAGAAAACAAAGAAAATTCATAGCTAATGCTCCAAGTCATATTAAGCATAAATTATTAGGTGCGCCTCTTGACAAGCCCCTAAGAGAAAAATTAAAACGAAAAACAATAGAATTAAGAAAAAATGACGAAGTAAAAATAATGAAAGGAAAATATACAAAGAAACAAGGGAAAATACTAAAAGTGGATACAAAAAATACTCGAGTACAAATAGATGGAATAACAATTCCAAAAAAAGACGGAGAAAAATCACCAGTCTGGTTTCATCCCTCAAATTTAAAAATAATCAAATTAGACGACTCTGACCGAAAGAGATTAAAAACAAGAGAAATATCCAAAAAAGAAGACAAAAAAGAAAAAACTTCTGAGGATGTATCCACGGAATCTAAAACTTCTAAAGAAAGTAAAAAGACTAAAACAACTAAAAAAATAGAAAACAAGGACGAATAAAATGCACATAAAAAAATCAAAAATGCCAAAAGCTTGGCCAATTGCTAGGAAAGGAAAAACTCAGAGATTTGTAGCAGTGCCAAGCCACTCAACATCTCAAGGAATAACTATTCTTTATTTATTGAGAGATGTATTAAAAATAGCTACAACAAGAAAAGAAGTAAAAAAAATTCTTTTTCAAAAAGATATTAAAATTAATAACAAAGTTAGAAAAGACGATGCGTTCCCTGTGCAAGTATTTGATACAATATCTTTAGAAAAAGGAAACAAACATTACAGGCTAGAAATTATAAATAAAAAATTTCAACTTAAAGAAATTTCCAAAAAAGAAGCCGAAGAAAAAATAGTTAAAATTTCAAATAAAACAACCCTAGAAAAAAACAAAACTCAAATGAATTTAGAAGACGGAAGTAATATCCTAACAGAAGAAAAATTCAGTGTTGGAGACTCAGTTATAATTAATACAAAAGCAAATAAAATAAATAAAATATTATCCCTAAAGAAAGGAGCTAAGGTAGAGATTGTTATAGGAAAACACGCAGGACAAAAAGGAGAAATCGTAGACTTTGAAAAATTAAAACGAGGAAAAGATTACTCAATTAAATTAGAAAACGGAAAAATTGTAAGTTTACCTTACAAAACAATCTTAGTAATCGCATAAAATGGCAGAAGAAAAAGAAAACCCAATGAAAGAATTTAAACTTGAAAAAGTAATCCTAAATATAGGTGGAACAGGAGAGAAATTAGACAAAGGAACAATTTTGCTAGAAAGAATTTCAAACAAGAAAACAATTAAGGTAAAAGCATTAAAAAGAATTCCAACATGGCAAGTACGACCAGGATTAGAAGTAGGAACAAAAGTAACACTGAGAGGAAAAGATGCAGAAGACATGATAAAAAAATTACTTCCAGCTATAGACAATACGCTAAAATCTAAACAAATTCAAAATAATTTTTTCAGTTTCGGAATTCATGAGTATATTGAAATTCCAGGTGTAGAATATATAAGAGAAGTAGGAATTATGGGATTTGAAGTATCAGTAGTTTTTTCTCGACCAGGAAAGCATATCGAAAAGAGAAAAGTAAAACGAGGAAAATACTCAAAAAGATTGATAGTAAAAAAAGAAGAAATAATTAATCATTTAGAAACTAAATATAAGACAAAAGTAATTCGGGGTAAAAAAGACTAAAATGACAGCAAGTGATTGGAGAAAAATAACAAAACAATTGAAAAAGAAACCAGCAGTGTTAAAGAAATTTCTAAAACACAATAAGCCAAAATCAAGAGATTTTGGAATAGCCGCACAAAAATGTGAAGTATGTGGAAGATATGGAGCTCACATTTCACAATACAATCTAAATTTATGCCGACACTGTTTCCGTGAACTAGCAGTAGAACTCGGATTCAGAAAGTATAGTTAGGAGGAAAGAATGAGTCAAGATATAATAGCAGATGGACTAAACCAAATAATGAATGCAAAACAAATAGAAAAAAGAAACGTAGTACTTAAAAAATACTCCAAGGTTTTAATCAACCTATTTGAAATGATGAAAGAAAAAGACTACATTGATTATAAAGTCAATAAAGAAGACAGAACAGTAACAATTCAGGTAATAAAATTAAATAAATGTTTTGCAGTAAAACCACGATATTATACAACAAGTTCAGAAATTGAAAAATATTTGAGAAGATTTTTACCATCAAGAAATTTCGGAACACTAGTAATATCTACAAGTAAAGGTTTAATGAGTCATCAAGATGCAATAGCAAATAAAATTGGAGGAAGCTTAATTGCTTGTTTCTATTAAAATGAAGAAAGATCTAGAAAGAACAATTGAATTGCCGGAAGGAATAGAAGCGAAAATAGAAGAAAATTCCGTAACAATGAAAGGAAATGGTAAGGAATTAACAAATAGTTTCAATAACAATAAGATAGATATGACAGTTAAAGGTAACAAAATCAAATTAGTTTCAAAAAACGCAACAAGAAGGCAGTCTAAAATGATGGGGACTATAGATGCTCACATTAAAAATATGATTAAGGGAGTAACAGATGGATTTGAATACAAACTTGAAATATGTAATGTGCACTTCCCAATGAATGTAAAACAGGAAGATGGGAAAATTATAATAAAATCATTTTTAGGTGAAACTACAAAAAGGGTAGCAAGAATAATGCCAACAACAAATGTAGATATCAAAGGTAGTCAAATCACAGTAACCTCTTCAAGTATTGAAAACGCAGGACAAACAGCCGCAAACATTGAAAAGGCAACAAGATTAACCGGTAGAGATAGGCGAGTATTTCAAGATGGAATATTTATTACAGAGAAGAATGGGAGGAAAATTTAATGACAGAAGAAACAAAAACAACTGCAAAGAGAAAGAAACCTTTATTCCTAAGACGAGATTGGTATAAAAAAATAAAATTTGGGAAAGGCGTAAAGAAAAACCAGAAATGGAGAGCCGCAAAAGGAAGACAAAATAAAACAAGGTTAGGCAGAAAAGGCTATGGAGCAAGACCAAAAGTAGGCTATGGAGCAGATGGGAAGACAAAAGACCAAGTAAATGGATTTGACGCAATAAGAATTGAAAACCTAAAACAATTGTCAGACTTAAAATCAGGCCAAGGAATCATGATAGCAAGCATTGGAAAGAAGAAAAAACAAGAAATAATAACAAAAGCAAATGAAATGAAGTTAATAATATTAAATAAATATAAGAAAGTTTCAGTAGACGAATCTAAGAAATTAGTGGGAGAAAAAAAATGAATTTAGCAAACAAAAAAGAATTAGCAGCTAAGGTTTTAAAAGTCGGAAAAAACCGTATATTCTTTAATCCAGAGAATCTAGGTGAAATTAAAGAAGCGATTACAAGACAAGATATCTCCGACTTACACAAAGCTGGAGCAATCCAAATTAATGAAGTAAGCGGAAGAAAGAAAATCGAAAAAAAGAAAAATAGAAGGAGAACAGGAAAGATTAAAAAGAAAGTCAACAACAGAAAACAAGAGTATGTAATAATAACAAGAAAGCTTAGGTTGTTTCTTAAATATTTACTAAAAACTGGTTCAGTTGACAAAGAGACTTATAGAGAAACACGAAAACAAATAAGAGCACGAAAATTCAAAAGCAAACGACATCTAAAAGAGTCAATGGAAGAAAAATAAATGGCAGGATTAAGAACACAAAAACGAAGGAGAAAGGAAGGAAAAACAGATTATAAACTTAGATTGAAGCTACTAAAGTCAGAGATGTCAAGAATAGTAGTTCGAAGAACAAATAAATATTATTTATTACAAATAGTAGAAAGTAAAGAATCACAAGATAAAGTAATCAAAGGAATAACATCCAAAGAATTAATAGCACAAGGATTAGATAAAAAACATACAGGCTCATTAAAATCAGTTCCAGCAGGATACTTGACCGGTTTACTCTTCGCTAAGCAACTAGATTTAAAACAAGAATATATTATTGATCTAGGAATGACAAGAACAATATCAGGAAATAGAATATATTCCGTTCTAAAAGGATTAGTAGATGGCGGCGCAAATATCCGAGTCAATGAAAAAATATTCCCATCCCAAGAAAGAATAGATGGTTCTCATTTAAATAAAGAAACAAAAGAAGCTTTTAATAAATTAAAGGAGAAAATTTCAAAATAAAATGGCAGAGAAAAAAGAAACAAACACAAAGAAGAAACCTGTTGTAGAAGAACCTGTTGTAGAAGAACCTGTTGTAGAAGAACCATTAGAGAATACATCTGTAGAGGAGAAGACTATTAATGAAGAGAATAAAGAAAAAGCAGTAGAATCAACTCCAGAGGATCAATTAAAAGAAATGAACAAAATAGTAGAAGAAAAAGAAAAACGGGCTGATGCAGAAGTTTCCAAGCAAGCTGACAAAGCATTCAAAATTGAAGAACGAAGAAATCAAACACCCGAAGAAGCAAGAAACGAAAGATTCGCTCGTGAAGAAAGAATCAAATTAGATAATTGGGTTCCAAAAACACAACTAGGAAAAGATGTGCGAGCCGGAAAAATTAAAGATATTGACGAGATATTAACCAAAGGTCAAAAGATTATGGAACCAGAGATAATGGATATATTATTACCAAATTTAACAAAGGATGTTTTGTTTATCGGTCAAGCAAAAGGTAAGTTCGGTGGTGGAAAAAGAAGAGCATTCAGACAAACACAAAAAGTCTCTAAAGAAGGTTCAAGTCTAACATTCGGAGTAATGGCAGTTGTTGGTGACGGAAATGGTCATGTAGGAATAGGGTATGGCAGAGCAGCAGAAACACTACCTGCAAAAGAAAAAGCATTTAGAAAAGCAAAACTAAGTCTAATAAAGATTCCAAGAGGATGTGCAAGTTATGATTGTTCCTGTAACGAAACTCATTCAATTCCTGTAGCTGTACAAGGAAAATGTTCATCAGTAATAGTTAAACTAATGCCAGCTCCACAAGGAACAGGTTTAGTTATCGGTAGTGAGTTAAAAAAGATATTAAAAGCAGCAGGAATAAAAGATGTATATTCAAGATGTTTTGGAAAAGTGAGAACAACATTTAACACAGCCAAAGCATGTATGGATGCCTTAAATAAATTAAACACATTTGAATTTGATTAAAATGATAGCAGTAATAAGAATAACCGGACAATGTAAGAATAAAGCAAAAACTAACGAAACCCTTAGTAGACTAAAGTTAGGGAAGAAATTCACATGTAGATTAATCGAGGATGATGATGTTGTTAGAATAGGAATGGCAGAAGCTGTAAAAGATTCTGTAGTTTATGGGAAAATTTCAGAAGAACTAATAAAAGAATTAAAGGAAAAGAGAGGAAAAGAAGACAAACCAGTATTCTTTTTACATCCACCACGAGGTGGCTTTAAAAAATCATCAAAAGTATCTTATCCAAAAGGAATCTTAGGAAGAAATCCAAAAATATCTAAACTTCTAGAAAGAATGTTATAAAATGGTTAAAACACATACACGAAAAAAAACAACAAGAATCAGAGGCGCACGAACTTGTGGCTGGGGCTTCAGACAAAAACATAAAGGTCATGGAAATAAAGGTGGATTTGGAATGGCAGGAACCGGAAAACGAGGCGATCACAAAAAACAGTCTACAGAAATGAACGCTGATGGAAAATATTTTGGAAAACAAGGAGTTACTTCAAGAGGAACAAAGAGAAAGCATGTTGAAAAAATAAATTTATTAGACATTAAAGAAAATATATTCAAGAAGAATGGAGATAAAATAAATCTTAAAAAACATACAATTTTAGGTATTGGTGAAGGATTCAAAGCAGAAATCACAGCGAATAAAGCTTCAAAAACTGCAATAGAAAAGATGGAAAAAGCAGGCGGGAAGATAATTGTATTAGAAAAAAAAGTTAAACCAGAAGTTAGGGAAAAAATAGAAACCAAAAAAGAAAATGCAGACGAAGAAAAATCAGAAAAAAAGACAATGAAAAAAGAAAATAAAAATAACAAGAAAAAAAGAATAGTTAAGAGAGATTTAGCAAAAGAAGTAACACTAAAGATGAAAAAATCAGCGAAGAAAGTTGCAAAAAAATAATTCTAATCCAAAATGAATAATCAAAAACAATTTTATAATAATACAAAAGATGTAATAGAGTATGACATTCAAAAAGAGATAGAAGAAGCAGAAGAAGCAGAAGAGGAATAATAACTTAATAATATATTTTTTACATAAAAAAGTTACTTTTGTTCAAATCCACAAAAAGGTGTTACGCACTCGACAAGAATTTACTCGCAAAATACATTTATCAAATTAAAATGGATATGAATAAATTTGTTTCAAAAAATTTTGTTCGCCTGCAAATGGTCGCAGCTTCAAATACGCACCCGACAGGATTTGAACCTGCGACCCCTGCCTTAGAAGGGCAGTGCTCTATCCAGACTGAGCTACGGGTGCACATTTTAATGACAAAAAATAGGTTTAAAAGAGTTTTGGGAAGAATAAAAAAACAGATACCAGGAATTGAGACCTTTAGGTCATCCCTGTGGGACACATGTCCCGGTGCACAAAAGCAGATACCAGGAATTGCACCTGGGATCAGCGGGTTGCAGCCGCTTGCCTTACTGCTTGGCTATACCTGCGATAATTATGAATAAATAAAATAGTTTTTAAGTTTAGCGGTAAACTATTTTTCTCAAAATAAATAAAAATCCCTAACGCAAAGAACTTGTTCTGTGGCTGGGTCTGCCCCGTCGTAACTAATTGTTGATATGATAGGGTGTCGGGGTTCCCCAAAACAAATAAAAACCCCAAACACTTATTCTTTATTATGGCATACAATCCATACGCACGTCCAGGGCAACAACAGCAATTTAATCCTTACGGCGGAAATCCATTAAATCAAGAAGCTCCTGCAAAAACATTCTCAATACCGACATGGTTAGCATGGCTTCTAGGAATAGGTTCCATCGCATTTATTGGTTGGTTAGTTTGGTTCATGTATTTCTCATCATAAAATGGCAGAAAAAATAAATATAACATTCTTAGGGACAGGTTCAGCAATACCCACAGCAAGGCGTAATCATCCCGCAATTTTATTACAATACAAAGAACAAAATATGTTATTTGATTGTGGAGAGGGAACTCAAAGACAATTCAGAAAAGCGAAACTAAATCCATGCAAAATAACAAAAATATTTATCAGTCATTGGCATGGTGACCATACCCTTGGTCTTCCAGGTATCTTGCAAACTTTAGCACTAAATGGATATAATGGTATATTAGAAATTCATGGACCTCATAATACAAAAAAAAATATTCAAGCTATCCTCGATTTTAATATGAGAAATTATCTTAGAAATTCAAAAACAGAAGGCTACAATTTCCAAATAAAGGCATTCGACCATATAACCGGAACGATTATTGACACTGATGAGTATGAAATACTCTGCACCAAGCTAGATCACGAAGCCCCAGCTCTGGCATATTCATTTAAAATAAAAGAAAAAAACAGATTAAACAAAGAAAAGTTAAAAAAATTAAAAATTCCTAATGGCCCATTAATTAAAGAACTCACTCTAGGGAAAACAATTACTATTAACGGAAAAAAAATAGATGGCAAAAAAATATTATATACCGAACCATCAAGAAAAATAACAATAATTAATGATACTCGCTATATTAAAGAACTAGAATCATTCTCCAAAGATTCAGACTTATTAATCTGTGAATCAACATATTCAAAAGAAGAACAAGAAATAGCAA
Organism: Candidatus Woesearchaeota archaeon; assembly: GCA_964639055.1. Lineage (GTDB taxonomy): Archaea > Nanobdellota > Nanobdellia > Pacearchaeales > GW2011-AR1 > JAGVXH01. The sequence goes on along the minus strand of CAZXBY010000017.1, from coordinate 3,460 downwards.
AAAAACATGGCCATATGACATCATATGATGCAGCCAAAATCGCAAAAAAATCAAAATCAAAAGAGCTATGTCTCTTTCATCTGTCCCAAAGATATGATCAAATTCCAAAAATAATTCAAAAAGAAGCAAAAGAAATATTTAAAGAAAAAATAACAATTCCTGACGATTTAGATAAGGTTGTTCTCTAACTAATTTTATTATTAATATTTTAAAAAATAACTAAAATTTACTTCCCAGTTCAAACTAAATAAATTCAAAAAAAAGATAAGGATAGATTAAGCCCAGTTAACACTAAACATAATTCAATTACAGAATCAGCATCCCTTAAGCGAAATTTAATTTTAAGGTGAACGCTTTAATTCTTACGCATTTGCTGCAGATGATGGTGAGATAAATACAATAGTATCTCCTCTAATGAAAGTCAAACCAAAGCTCTTAGTTTGTTCTCCATTTTCTATCTCTTTTGCCTTATCCAAAACCACATTAATGTGGATGTCAAAAGCAAGCAAAGTTCCAACAAATTGTTTGCCGGACTTCAACTGCACCAAAATTTCCTTACCCTTAGCTGCATTCAAAACATCTAACGGTCTATCAATTCCATTTACCATAAAATATAATTATTCCATGGGTTTTTAAGTATTTAGATTTTCAGTAATTATTAAAATCCTGGGTTTTTGCTCTTTCTGTTAAAGAGTATCCCCCTGGGACAAGTATTTAGATTTTCAGTAATTATTAAAATCCTGGGTTTTTGCTCTTTCTGTTA
>CAZXBY010000017.1:0-2597 GCA_964639055.1 Candidatus Woesearchaeota archaeon | reverse complement strand
AAGAGTATCCCCCTGGGACAAGTATTTAGATTTTCAGTAATTATTAAAAGTCAATATATCAAATTTTAGTCAGGAGACCCCCTCCAATGAAACCTAAGAAATTCTTCAAGTTAAAGAAACACAATGAGAATCTTTTTATATTCATTAACACTTAAATATTCATGAGGTGGAATTTAATTAGCTCTATACTAACAGATACTAGGATTTTGATCCTTTTAACGATTCTAATAATATTTCTTATTATTGCTGTTGCAATAGTGATTTTAGAATTCAAACTCAAAACAAAAACCAAAAAGAAGTTCACAGAAGAGGTTGAAAACGTTAGGCTTACAGCTCTTAAAAATGAACTTAAAAAGGCTGCAAGCCCAACACAAAAATTAGTCATAATTGATAAACAAGCAAAAAGTTTATTCAAGGAACGATTTTCAATAAGCTCTAAAAAAAGTTATTCTGAATTAATAGAAGTGTTTAATCAAAAAAAGAAATACAATTATTCTTCTTTCTGCGAAAAAATGTTTGAAGGTTATTATTCAGAGGAAGGAATAACAGAAGAAAAGCTAAAAAATCTCCTAATATATCTAACGAGGCTAATAAGAGAAAGAAATACCTACGTTGACCCTGAAAAATATTCATTAAAAAATTTATATCCATCAACTGAAAAAGATCCAGAACACAAAATAACACATTCGAAATCAACAAAATTAGAAAAACAAAGATTAGCTAAGCTAGACAAACGAAAAGAACAATTGTCCAAAAAACAACAAGCTCTAATTGAAAAACAAATGCTTTTAACAACAAAGCAAAAAGAAATTACACAAAAAGAAAAAACAATGAAAAAGCAAGAAAAAACAAATGAAAATATTTTAAGGCAAGTAGAAGAGAAATTAGAACAACAAGAAGTAAGGTTAAAACAACAAGAAAGACTCCAACAGAAAATATCCAAAGAATTAGAGAAAGAAGAATTGCAAAAAAGAAAAATAGAATCTGCCATCAAAGAAAAAAAAATGCTTGAACAAAAAATAAAGCAAGAAGAAGCAAAAAAATATTGGCGAGACACGATTGATGTAAATGCTCCAAAAGGCAAAGAATGGTTAAAAGCACATAAAAAGAGGATTAAGCCTTAAACAATGATAAACTTGAGATACATCACATACGGCATAATAACAATTATCCTCATTTTAGTAATAAGTATAATAATTTTAATATTCACAAGCTTAATTTTCCCAACAAACGAACAAAATAAAATAACTTCATCTGGAACATGTATAGAAACAGATGAAGTCCTTACACTAAAATATAAAGGATGTTATGATGCCTTTAGTAAAAATATATTTTTTGAGATACAAAACATCAATCTAATTCATGATACAACAAAAATAAAATTTTCATTCTTTGACTATAATCCAAGAATATTTGAACTCGATGTCCCAAAATATAATACATCGTCTTACCAAAAAATTCCTTCAACGCGAAATCCATTTTCTGCAGAAATCATGCTAAAAAATATACCAAATCAATATTGCGAAACTTCTGTTACCATTCCAATTGATTTTTGTCCCAAAGAGCTTGCCAACAAAAGGAATACCTCAATAAATTTAGTTACTCAAATTAACACATCTAATTTTACGGCAGTAAGCGCCTCAACGGGAGATCAGCTTCCAATGGATTTAGTAAAAACAGATAAGGCATGGGAAAATATATGTAAATCAAATTGGAATTGTGGACAATGGCAAAGATGTTTTGATGGCTTACAAAAACGAGAATGTGTCGATATTGTCAAATGCCAAATTCCAACCCAAGTTCCTCAGAGAGTTAAACCCTGTGATTTAACATGTGTAGAAGATTGGCAATGTCAATGGTCAGAATGTTCAAATGGAAAATCAAGCCCCTCTTGCACAGATATCAATAGATGTAGTACCACAGCAAATAAACCAGAGCCAATTTCTTGCATAAAAAAATGCACCCCAGACATATTATGTGACGAATGGAGTTCATGCACCGCAAATTACAATTTTTTAACATTAGCTAGTGGGGATTATTCGCTCAGTGGTCAACAAACAAGAAAATGTTCAGATAAAAAAGATTGTGTTTCACCAACAATAGAATCCCGTGATTGTTCACTCATAATTGATATATATACAACCTCTTTTATAAAATGTGGAAAAGAGTATATAGGAATATATAATCGATTAGACAATAAATTACTAGGCAATATTGAGAAAAGTAAAAACAGAAATCAACTTAATATCGACTTCTCAGGAGATATCAGTTCTTCTTATTGCGATTATTGTTTTGACGGTATATTAAATGGGGACGAAGAACAAATTGATTGTGGAGGAAGTTGTCAATTGTGTGAAACACGAAAAATAAATGTAGAATATTCCCAAAACATCATAGAAAAAATCTTAGATGGCATATTTCGTTTTTTCAGTTAAAAACAATATCCCATTAAACTTTTAAACTAAAATCATTAGATTATTCTATGGCTCTGTAGCTCAGTCTGGTTAGAGCGCCGCTCTCATGAGGCGGAGGTCGAGGGCTCGTATCCCTCCAGAGCCATATGATTTTAGAGCCCAAGGCCGGAGAAGGAGTGTCTA
>CAZXBY010000016.1:0-11407 GCA_964639055.1 Candidatus Woesearchaeota archaeon | reverse complement strand
ACAGACAAAAAAAGCAAAACAATGGTTGATGTTTAAACAAGGAACAAATGGTTGCTGGGCAAATAGTGTTAGAGAAACAGCTTTCATTCTCTGGGCAGTACATCAAAGAGATTATTCATTTCCAATTGAATCAACAACAACTTATTGTGAAGAAGATGCAGACTTTTTTTGCATACCACAATATAGATGCCCTGATGCACAGAATTTAAATCTAAATGAAATAATATATTATTGTTCAGGAACATCTATAACATGTTGCGAAGAAAATAATTTACGAACTTGTAGTGAAGAAGAGGGACAATTCTGTCAAACCGGAGAAATATGCCAAGGAACAGAAGTTCCAGTCTCTGATGAATACCCATGTTGTATTGGAGGTTGCGCAGAACCAACAATACAACAAAGTGAATGTGAAGAATCTGGTTACACATGCTATTCATCATGTGATGAAGAACAAGAACCAGTAAGTTATGATTGTGAAGGAAGTAGTGTTTGTTGTAAAACAATAGATAAAGAAGAAAGTTCCGCAGGAATTCCATGGTGGGTTTGGTTATTAGTAGCTTTAATAATAGTTATTATCATAGCAATAATTTGGGTATATAGAGATAAAATTAAACGAAAATTCAAGAAGGGTGAAGATGATGAAATGTCCTCACAACCCGGAATTCCACCCAGAAGACCTGGGATGCCTCCAAGAGGACCCGGAATGCCAATGAGACGACCCGGAATGCCAATGAGACGACCCGGAATGCCAATAAGAAGGGGTGTAAGAAGACCACCATTTAAACCGGGTCAAAGACCAAGCGGAATATAAAAATGAAAAGATATTTTTTTGTTATAGTGATATTTTTTTGTATAGTAATAGTAAATGCAACACCAATTTTAAAAATAGAACATTCAACATACCAACCTAAAGAAACACTCTTTGCAACAATATCAACCCAAGGTTCATTTTTAGAAGAATTAAAAACTGAAGACATAACATTTTTTGAGGGAAGAAAACAAGTGTTTTTTGAACATAATCTTTATTATTATAATGGAATATATTATTTAGACGTAATTTTCAACAAAGAAGGAACATTTATTATTAAAACTCCAGAAATCTTGTTTAACTTAGCTGGCGAAGTTGGGTCAACTACTCTAGAAAAAACAATTTCCGTTTACTACGATAATTATGATAACCAAACAAATACATACACAGATATTCTTTCAATCAAACCAGGAATAATCTATACAATATCAAATAAATCAGAACTAAAACTATTTAATCGAGGAACAAATCAGCTCTCTATTAAGATTGGTGATATATCAACATCAATAGAAGGACTTCAAGCTCAGACAATATATCTTAATATAAAACAATCCTTAACACATGTAACATTTTCATCCTATAAAACATTCTCAGTTCCAATAATATATCTAGGTTTAATACCAATAAATACAACAACACAAGAAGGAAATCAAACAACTATAGAAATAAAAAAAACGGAATTAATAATCAATCCTAAAAAAATAGAAGTATTAACCTCTCCCAATCAAAGTATAGTCGAGACAATCAACCTTGAAAACAGAGGAGAAAACGAAATAACCGACATAAAAATCTTAACAGAAATAAGCACAACAACAATTGAAGTCCCAGACACCATTTCTCCACAATCATCAGAAGGAATAACAATCACAATCACCTCCGAGTATGAATCATTCATAAACGACACAATTATAATAAACTATATAGAAAACGAAACAGAATATAATAAAACAATTCCAATTATAATTTATATCTCAAAAGAAAACGAAACAGAGATTCCAGATGCAGTAGAAATAACATGTGGTGAACTTAGTGGAGAAATATGTGACGGCGAATGTGACGGAGAAAGCGAATTTACAATAGATGGTTATTGTTGTATAGGAAAATGTGTAGAACGACAAACTCCTGAAGTAGAAACATCAAGCAATGATTCTTATGGTTGGATAGTAGGAATTTTAATATTTATTATAATTGGGATAATAGGCTACTTTGTTTATAAAAAATATAATAAAACAAAGCCAGAATCTCCAGAAACAAAACTAGATAAATCAAAAGAAGATTATGAAAAAAGATTAGGTGGTCAGGTTAAAAATAAGATGTCAAGACATTAATGTTTATAACTTTATTATAATTAAATAGAAATATAAAAAAGTATGCCATTTTGTCTTATAAAAAATATTACCTTACTTCTTAACTTTCTCAATAATTTTTTATTTTTTATTTTCTTCCTCTTTCTTTATTCTCTTTTTGTTAACATTACCTGTTTTTACACTATCCTTCTCATCCTTTTTTTCTTTAATCTCCTCAATCTTTTTTTTTACTCCCTCTGGAATTTTTAAAATTTTTCCTTTTTTATCAATAATATTATGTGCATACAAAAGTTGTTGTGCCAAATTAAGTTCTTGTTGCATTTGAATCTCTTTATTTTTTACAATCTTTACAATATCATCATAACGATGTAATCGGCCAGTCAAATTATTCATGAAACTAGTAGCCTCATCGGAGGCTAATGTGACATTTGATGGCTCAACAACCTCAATTGACGCAGGCATAAAATCAAACATAATATTTACTAATTGCTCCAAAGATTCACATTCAAATTCAACCTCAGAAAAACAAGTAAATAATTCTTTTTCTTCCTCGCCTTCTTTAATTTCTTTAGGTTCACTAAATTCTTTTTTTATTATCTTAATACCTTTAATAGGATCCAATTTAGCAATATGTTCCTCTAAGCTTTTTTTTAAATGCTCAGGGGGCCTTCCCATAATCTCAACAATCATTATTGCGGTTACCATTTTCTTATTTTCAAGAGTTTATTTGAAAAGGGCTCTTGTACCCTTTGGGTATTATTGCTTTTTATATAAAAGAATACAAACAACACAAATCAAAAAGAAAATAAGACTATAAACCAAATAGTTCATGATTCTCTCATTTCTTGATATGTAAATTGTCGTTTGACCCTTCACAGATTCATCTTGTGAATTAAGGTTTATAACTTTTTTGGGGGCTAAGTTTGAATCCAAATTAATCATGCTATTAAGAGGATTATTTACTTCAGCTCTATTTGTTTCAATTTTATTTGTCTCACTATCTTCTCTGCTTTCCATCTCCTCCTTATCCTTATTTGTTAGCGGTTCCTCTTCCTCATTTTCTTCTATTATGTCTCCCTCCTCCTCATTTTCCTCTTCTTCTTCATTCTCTTCCTCTTCTGAATCATCCTTTTTAATAGTTATCTGAAATTCTTCAAAAATAACAATATCCCCAGAACTATCCCTTATTTTAAACTCTCCATTAGAAATACCAGAATAATCTTTATGAATTAATAATTTCACATTAAAATCACTATTTTCATTAATAAATTCTTTTAAATACCAATCTGCTCGTTTGAACTCTGTTCCATCCCAAATACGATTTATTCCTTTATTTTCATTATTTTTTAAATAAATTTTTAAGTCATAAATATCATCAACAGAACTAACACTTACTTCGCAATTAAACTCCTCATTAAAATTAGCATTTTCTGGGCAATTAATATTAGCTTCAATAGATAACCCAAATGTAATTAAAAATAATAAATTTATAAAAAATGCTAAACATTTCATATAAAGAATAAGAATTCTTTCTTTATTAGTTTTTTCAAACTTAAATTTTATACTAATTTCCTTCTTGTACAAAGTTAAATACATGTGTATCTTCTTTGGCACCATCTAATAAAGAATTTCCATCATTTGAAATAGATTTCCAAGGAACAACTTTTACTGCACCACCATCTCTAACTGTTAATGAACTTAGATTTGTAGGCACAGGTGTAAATTTGTATGTTTTTTCATCTCCCATTCTAACATATACCTTTCCTTTACTTAAATCTCTTGGACTTGAAACAGCCAATTCTCCATTGTCTCTTGTAGTAACATCAAAAAAATTACCTTCTCTAAAACTTCTTCCTGTAGCATGTCCGATATTACAATAGTCACTATTTTCCCTATGTTCTAAATCTCCAACACCAAGACCAAGATGAGGTCTAACGACCCCTCTATAACAGAAACGATCTCCGCCCCTGTTTGTATATTCGAATCTTACTTCTCTTTTACCATTTTCTGTAGTTGCTGTTATCATATTATTACTAGATAATTAATGCTATTTAAATCTTTTGTTTGTTATCACTCTTCAATAGTCACCTTTAAGGAAATTTCCGAATATTCAACCCGAACCCTGTTTTTTTCTTTAATCTTTTTCGCAATCCAAATCTCATTAAACGTCTTCCTCTCCAAATACCATCTACACTTTTCCTTCTCCACCCTAGACAACTTCCCATTCATCTTAACTTCCACCCCAATAACCCTATAATTACCTCCCCCATCCATCAATTGAAACGCCACAAAATCCGGAAACCCCGTCCCCAACGCCATAAACCTCATATTTTGATTAATAAATCTCATTTTTCTCTTCGCAGAAATAATCTCATTTTTTTCCAAATCAATATTATTAGTCCACTTATCAACCGTCCACCCCTTCTCCTCCAAATCCTTCCTCACCCTCAACTCAAACGCCGCCCCAGAAGCTCTACTCTTAGCCCCCATTGCTACCTTCTTCTTCTCCTTTAAAACGACATTGCCTTTTTCATCAAAGCCAATCTTATGTTTCACTTCTTCTTCCATCAAGAAATAAATACAAGTAGACTATAAAAATTTTCTCTACCTATCTTAAAGAACTCTATTCAACACCTCAAACTAATATTATAAATAAAAAAAATAAACTTGCTTCATTTTATGTTTTTAATCTTACTTCATTTCTTTTGCTGCAGCCATGCTACACATTGATATTCCGAATAAAAACAATCCCCAAAACACAGGACTCTTAATAACGACTCCAAAGCTTGATGAGCCAATTAATCCCCACGTTAAAACATACATACCCGCGAGAGCAAATAAATGTCCAACAACAGCAGGTCCTTTACAACATTTCTTTTTAATTTTTGCCATTTTAATCACCTCCTATTTAATAAATAAAAAGCATAAGACTATTTAAAATAATCTAAATTTTTTTTAACCTTCAACATAAAGCTTAAGAATACGTATTTTCTCACAATTTTATGATTAAAACATACGATGCAATATTGTTGCCAACCGGTGAAACAACCGCAGGAGACAAAACCTCTTTCCCAGTTAGTCATAGAGCAGCTCAATTATACAAAACAGGTAATTTTGGAGGAATTTATGTAACAGGAGGACATGGCGGATTTGCAAAAGTAACTTTAGGTGAAACAGTGTCAGAAGCAAGAGAAACAGTAGATTTTTTATGTGATAAGCAAGGCATCCCAGAAGATAAAGTTTGGTATGATGGCCGATCTCTCGATACCTTGGGCAACTTCACATTCCCAGAAGCCCGTCCGTTAAGAAGAAACCCGAGATTATCAGATTTCAACAAAATGCTAGTATTTGGACAAGAAGGCCACATGTGGCGCGCAGCCGATTATATCTCTAAAGTATTACCAAGGTCAAAATATGATATAGAAACAATGCCGGGAAAACATAATGATGGCTTAGTCACCAGCATATATCACGCAGCATTTATGCGCGCACTAAAACACATAACTCAGCCTTCTCCTGAAGAAGCCCATGCATTTTTACTTAATCATCACCCATTTTATTCAGAAGGATGGTATAATAAAACCCCAACTCAAAGAAAAATACAAACTACAATAACGGGACTTAGCTGGTTTGCGAGAGATTTTTCAAAAAAGTAATATTCTGACCCTGTTAAAAAAGTCTTTTCCAACAGCCTTATCATCCATAAACTTTTTATAGCCTTTTTTCTTCAATAAGTCATAAGGTGTAAATCTATTCATTATGTCAAGCACACAAATAATTACTCTAGTCATTCTATTGATTTTATCAGGATTCTTTTCAGGCGTAGAAACAGCTTTAATGTCTATTAGTAACATAAAAGTAAAATCATTAGTAAAGCAAGGTAAAAAGGGTTCCATTGCTTTAGAAAAAATCAAATCAAATCCACACAAACTAATAATAACAATTTTAATAGGAAACAACGTAGTAAATATCGCCGCTGCGTCTCTAGCAACCCTAATTTTCACTGATATGTTCGGTTCCGCCGCGTTAGGCATATCAACAGGAGTAATGACATTTTTAATTTTAGTATTCGGAGAAATAACACCAAAAACCTATGCCTCCCAGAATGCAGAGTATGTATCTCTTAAAGTTGCAAAAATAATTTTATGGTTATCAGTCATACTAACACCAATCATAAAGATTTTCGAAATAATAACTAAATTAATATCAAAAATATTAGGCTCAAAAGGAGAACAAAAATTAACAGAAGAAGAACTTGAAACAATTGTTACAATGGGTAGAAAAGAGGGAATCTTAGAAAAAGAAGCAGCAGACATGATGCATAATGTCCTAAAGTTTGGTCAAACAACAGCAGAAGAAGTAATGACACCCAGAATCAACATGGTTCTAATAAACGGAGAAAAGAAACTTCAAGATGTATTAGACCTAATAATAAAAACTCCATATTCAAGGTACCCAGTTTATGTAGGAAATCAAGATAAAATAGAAGGAATTATAGATATTGATGATGTATTAAAGCAAGTAAAAAACAAAAAACTTGGTGTAAAAATAAAATCATTCCTAAGACCAGTACTTTTCGTTCCAGAAACCAAAGAAATCGACGATTTATTAACAGAATTCGAAGGAAAAGAAGTCCCAATGGCGATCGTAGTCGACGAATATGGTGACGTACAAGGGTTAGTAACCGTAGAAGATATTTTAGAAGAAATTGTAGGAGATATATTTGACAAAAGTAAAACAAAAACCCTTAAAATAAAACCAAAACAAAAAATAGTCCATATCGATGCAACAACCTCAATAGATGAAATTAACAAATCGTTTAACTTAGGGATAACAGGTGAACATTTTAATACAATTGCAGGTTACATCGTAGAAACTCTAGGCAGAGTCCCAAGAATAGGAGAAATAATTACTCTAAAAAATGCTTCAATTGAAATAACAAAAGCCACCAAGCAAACAATAAAAAAAGTTAAGATTACAAAAAAAGAATAATTATTAAATTAGAGGCGTTAAGAATCTTTTCAGCATTGTTCGGACGAGTTTTATTTTGACGTGCACATAGAAAGATTTATATATTATGTGCCCGTATATTATTTATGGTTTACACAGAAGTGAAACAAAGAAAAGACAAAAAATATTACTATAGGGTTAGAAATATGAGAGAAGGTCAAAAATTCAAAAAAGAAAGAATTTATTTAGGAGTTAACCTAACAAAAGAAGAATTAAATAATAAGAAAGAAGAAGCAGATAGAAAGTTGATGAAAAATAAGATTGAAAAAAGCATAAGTGAAATTAAACCCAAAATTATTCAAGTCTTAAAGAAAAACAAAGTAAAAAAGGCAGGGATTTTTGGAAGTTATGCTAAAGGAGAGCAAAGAAAAAACAGTGATATTGATATTCTAATCGAACCTCCGAAAGGAATTGGCTTTGGGTTTGCAGGAATTGAAATTGAATTAGAGAATAAATTAGGAAAAGAAGTGGATTTAGTGACTTATAAATATCTAAGTCCCCACATTAAAAAACAAGTATTAAATGATGAGATAAGAATAATATGAGCAAAAAAGGAGATTCGATTTTTATTGAACATATGCTTGAAAGCATAAATGCAATAGAAGACTTCTCAAAAGGATTAACTAAAAAGGAATTTATTTCAAGCAGATTAAAACAAAGTGCAATAGTAAGAGAAATAGATATTATTGGAGAAGCCGTTAAAAATATTTCTAGTGGCTTAAAAGAAAAATATAAAAAAATTGCATGGAGAGATATAGCGGGAACAAGAGACAAAATGATTCATCATTATTTTGGAGTTGATTTAGAGATTGTTTTAGGGATTATACAAAATGATCTACCCGTTCTTAAAAAACAAATTTTAAGAATCAAAAAAGATTTAGGCTCTTTTGGAAAGTCAATTAAGTAAAATAGGTAATCAATAGAAGGGCCAGAGTATTATTAAAGTATATTTTATATGGTTGGCGATTTGGGCGTTCATCTTTTTCCCCATTTGTTGGGGTGTATTTTTTACAAATCCCGAGCAAATAAAGTCCGTCTAAAGTTCCCTCGAGCTCTCTCTTCAGCTTTTTTCAATTTGTCCTCAACCTGCTTTTCTAATTCAACCAAAAACTCATCACTAACAGCAAGCTCCGTCACCTTCTTAATGTTAGACTTAATTATGAGTCCCATGAAGAAAGAAAGAATATCATATTAATAAATTTATCTTAATCCAACTAAATCTCTAATCTCATTAACAGACGAGATAGCAATCTCAAAAAATTCATCAAGTGATAATCCAGCCTTCTCAATCTCCCTAATAATCTCCCTATTGCAATTCGCAGCAAAATTCTTGTCCTTAAATTTTTTCTTAAGTTTCTTTACTTCCATATCACTAACCGTTCCGCCCCTCATCAAAGCATACGCATAGATAATTCCCGTCAATGTCTCCGCCGCCGCCAAACAATGTTCAACTTTTACCGTTCTAACCCTATCTTGTAATCCAGCACAAGAGAATCCATAACCATGAGAAATTATTGTTTCAATGAATTTATCATCAAATTCTTTTTCTTTCAAAATTTCAGGCGCCTTAGTTAAATGAAGAGAAATATCATTTTTTGTCAAACTCCAATCAACATCATGAAGTAATCCCAACATCCCCCAATATTCAATATCTTCATTGAGATGCTTCGCAAGCCCCCTCATAATCGCTTCACTCTCCAAATAATGATTTTTATCTGATGCTTCCTGCGGATAACTATTCAATAATTTAATCGCCTCCTCACGAGTAATAGGTAAATTAGAAATTTTCTTTTCAGCTTCAATTGCGTTTTGAGTTTGAACAGCTTCATTAAATAAAGAAATCATTTTACTTTAAACTGCCCAATAACTTTGTAACCTTTTCCTGCCCAATCATGAGAATTAAACTACCAAGCCTTGGCCCCTTTGTTTTTTTAATAATTGCCCTATAGCATGCTTCAAAAAAGTCAGTATTTTTCATTCCAGTTTTTTCAAAAATAGCATAAAATTCATTTAACAATTCTTTTTCATTATTAAATTTTTTTTCTTCTAAAATATTCTTTAATTCCAATAATGCTTCCTTTTCTTGAACGTCAAAATCTTCAAGAATAGTTGTTTGAACCTCAAACTTCATATCATCGCCAGCATGCTTATCTAACCAGTTCTTAACTTTTTCTGCTCGTCTCTTATCAATATCACTAAGGTCTTTAATTTGTTCAAGTTGAACAGAGGTAATTAGATGTCTAAAGCCCCTTCTCTCAGGTTTTATCTTTGGAGGATTAATGTTTGAAAATTCATACATTCTTTTTTCTCTAGGGTTAGCTAGCCCAGAATAATATTTATCTTCCAATCTATCATAATCTTCATATAATTTAATAACATCATTGTCAAAACTAATATTAAATGCTGACTTAGGTTTAGTCCCAACAAACAAGAACCTCAAGACACATGGCTCATAAACTTCTAAAACCTCGTCTAAAGTTGTTGCATTTCCTGCCGAGCTAGAAAACGCCGCTCCTTCCTTAATACTAATCCATTCATAAAATTGATATACCGGCGGCTCAAACCCAAAGACATCTTTTGAAATTTCTTTTGAAGTTGTAAATGACCCGCCATGAACACTATGATCAATTCCTCCAGGTTCAAAATCAACACTCTCAAAAGCCCATCTAAGTGGCCAATCAACTCTCCATCTAAGACTAATAATTCCCTTTTTTCTTATATCAAAAATCTCCTCAAATCCACACTTACAACAATAACTAATATTATATCCATCAACCTTTGTAATCTTCGTCAAATCCTTTTTACACTTATCACAATAAATCATAATAGGCATCCAATCATCACTTAATGGTTCCTTTCTGTACTTGTTTAAAATCTCAACAATTTTGTCTTTTTTATCTAGCGCTACCTTAATTAATTCTGCATATGCAGATTTCTTGTTCATTTTGTTCTGATAAATAAATTCAGGAGCAATTTCCACCTTCTCTAAAGATTTTTCAAATTGTTTTTCAAAATACTCAGAATATTTCAGTTTGGGGTCATAAGGTGATGGAATATCACTAACAGGCATACCAAGATATTTTTCATATTCAGGACTAACCCCTTTCGGAACTTTTCTAAATCTATCAAAATCATCCCATGAATAGATAAATCGTACTTTTTTTCCTTTATCTTTTAGTGCTTTCACAACCATATCTGTAGTAATAACTTCCCTAAAATTACCAATATGAACTTGTCCAGACGGAGTTATCCCAGATGCACAAACATATTCATCCTTATCTCCTTTAGTCTTAATGATATTATCAGCAACTGCATCAGCCCAAAAGAATTTTTCAGCCATAGTTAATCAGAATAAATCAGACTTTTTAAGATTAATTAAAAGAACTTCTTATTTCAAATCCTCAAAATCTTAAATCCTTTCAAATCCCCGCTCCATTTTTTTTCTTCTCTTAAAATATTTCTTATCTGAGAATGTTCCGGTCCCTGTTTTAAGAGCCCCTCTAATCTATCAATATTATCCCCCTCTCCCTCAACCACAACTTCAACATCACCATTTTCCAAATTTCTAACAAATCCACTCAATTTTAACTTATCTGCATGTTCTTTTGTAAACTGCCTATAAAAAATACCTTGCACTGTTCCTTGAATAATTAATTTCGCCGCTTTTTTCATAATTCTATTAAATAATGTAATCTTTTTATGGCTTTCTCTTTTTAGATTTGATTATTTATTTTTTTAGCTTGAATCTTGTGCGCCTTACCTAATAGGTCGCAAAAGTTTAAGCAATAAAGAATGTTAAAGGCAACTAGTTATATAAATAAAGCAATTCATCAAAGGAAGCTGTTCCCCCTATCCAAAACTCTTAAATAATCTAATCTCTTTAAAACAACATGAAAAAGGTGAAAAAGTCAGGACATAAAATTGCATTATCCGTTCTGTCAAGCATAATTCTAACAATAATAATAGTATCTTTAGTGAATGTAGGCTTAAGCATATTCCTAGAATCTCCAGATTACGCAGATTATTGTGGAGAATTTAAAACTCAGGAAATAATCGATACCCAAACTCGATGCGAAGAAATAGACGGACAATGGAACCCAGAAGGAATGACATATCCTGCAAAAATAAACCCTGAAGATTCAAGGGTAGTAGACGGATATTGTGATCAAGACTTTGTCTGCAGACAAGAACTCGAAGAAGCACAAAAGTCATACAATCAAATAAGGTACTATGTATTCGCCCTATTAGGATTAGCTCTACTGTTAACCGGAATATTTTCAAC
>CAZXBY010000015.1:0-11411 GCA_964639055.1 Candidatus Woesearchaeota archaeon | reverse complement strand
GATAAAGTTTGCTAAGGGTAATACTGCTCCATCTGCGTGGACTTTGATTTCTGAACATTTGGGAGAAGATGCATTGAAGGAAGAAGATGCTACAAAAGATAAATGGAATGAGAATAAGTATTCTGGATATGTTGAATGGATGGAGGATACGATTTCTATTCATAAGAAATATGGATTGAATAAGAATTTTTTTGAAAAAGTTATGGGGGCTATTGATTATCATGAAGGTGTTAGAAATGTGTTTAATGAATTGAATAAGCGAGGATATAGAACCGCGTTAATTTCTGGGGGATTTAAGGCGGGGGCTGATAGGGCACAAAAAGATTTGAAGATTGATCATGCGTTTAGTGCTTGTGAATATTTTTGGGATGATAAGGGCGAACTTCTTCATTGGAATTTGCTTCCATGTGATTATGAAGGAAAGGTTGACTTTATGAAGTTGATTATGAGAGAACATGGGTTTAGTCCGGAGGAGTGTGCTTTTGTGGGAGATGGGAGGAATGATGTTTTTTTAGCGAAGGAAGTTGGTACTAGCATTTCGTTTAATGGTGCGGAGGAGTTGGAGAGGGTTTCGACTTATACTATTAAACAGGAAAAAGGGAAAGAAGATTTTAAGGAAGTACTTTCCTATTTTTGAGTAAATAATTAATTATAAAAAGCCTATTCTAATTCATAGTTTTATGTTACTTGGACTTGTAGGAAAACCTTCATGTGGAAAATCAACTTTTTTTAAGGCTGCGACTTTAGCGGATGTTTTAATTGCTTCGTATCCATTTGCTACTATTGAACCTAATCATGGAATAGGATATGTTAGGGTTAAGGCTTTGTGTAGTGAGTTGGGGGTTAAATGTAATCCGAGAACTGGGTATTGCGATTCAAAAACTCGATTTGTTCCGGTTGAATTGATGGATGTGGCTGGTTTGGTTGAGGGGGCGAGTGAGGGAAAGGGGCTTGGTAATCAATTTCTTGATTCATTGAGGCAGGCGGATTTGTTTATACATATTGTTGATTGTAGTGGTACGACTAATGCTGAAGGGCAGCAGGGGGAAGGGGATCCTGTAGCTGATGTAAAAATGCTTGAAAATGAATTGAATAAATGGTATGCGGGTATTTTAAAAAAAGTTTGGGCAAAACTTGCTAAGTCTTTGCAGGTTACGAAGGAGGATAGTGCTAAGGCTATTAGTAAACAATTTAGTGGTTTAAGGGTTAGTGAGAGTGATGTTAAAAGTGTTATGAATTCTTTAAAATTGAATACAGAAAGTATTGCTACATGGAGTGAAGACGATCTTCTTAATTTTGCTAGTAGTTTAAGGTATAGGACTAAACCAATGATTATTGCGGCTAATAAAACAGATAAGGTTGGTGCTAAAGAGAATTTAGAAAGATTAAGAATAGAGTTTAATGATTTAATGATTATTCCTTGTAGTGCTGACTCTGAACTTAGTTTGAGGCAAGCTTCTAAGGTTGGGATGATTGATTATACTCCGGGGGCAAATGATTTTGTGATTCATGAGGATAAGGTTAATAGTGAACAAAAAGGTGCATTAGAAAAGATAAAGAAAAATATTTTGGATGTTTATGGTTCTACTGGTGTGCAAGAGGTTTTAGATATTGCAGTTTTTGACCTATTAAAGTATATTGCAATTTTTCCTGCGGGGTCTAGGCTTGCTGATTCAAAGGGGAATGTTTTGCCTGATTGTTTTTTGTTGCCTCCTGGTTCTACTGCTCTTGATTTTGCTTATTATTTGCATACTGATATTGGGGATAAATTTGTGAAGGCTGTTGATGTTAGAACAAAGATGGCGGTGGGGAAAGAGCATGTTTTAAAAAATAGAGATGGGATAGAAATTATGACTAGTTAGGCTTTTGCTAAATGTAATGTTTCGTCGGTTTGAAATTTTTTTGGAACTTTTTTCTTTAATTTATAAGTTTTTCCTTTATGACGTTTGTTTAGCTCTGGAATGACATTAAATTCTATCTCATATCTTGGTTTACTTCCCATGCTTAATATTGCGGAACTCAAAGTTGCTATATTTCGGAGTGTAGACTGTGTGTTGTCATTCGAAGATGCTTTTTGGGTTTTTCCTGGGTTTTCTAATTCTTCTAATGCTTTATTTAAGAGATTGTATAATGTTCGTGTTTTGAAATAGTGTTCAGTGTCTTGATTTCTTTGTAGAGTTTGAAAGTCTATTTCAGAATAAACGGCATCTATGTAATCATGAGCTCCTTGTATTCTAGGAAGTTCAGTTTGAATGGTTAAATTGTTGTCTGCTAAGATGCCTAATACTCTTATATTTATTTCGGTTATTCGATTTCCAAATCCATGATAATAACCTGTCTCAAAATCTGAGAGTCTTCTTTCTAGGGTCGCAATCTCTTTTTGTGTTTCTGGGTTTGTGCCATTTTGGCTTCGAGTATAGTTTCTTTCCATGAGCTATTTTTGAGAGAATAGTATATAAAGGTATCACTATAGAGTGACACAGGTTAAATTAGTGGTTTTTTGGATTAAAGTATATAAATCCTTAAAATGTTTTTTTGTTTAGATTTTTTATATGAAAGAGATGTTATTGGATTTTGTTAAGACAAATGATCTTGAGCCATTTTGTGTTTTGAGGACTTCGATAAGGAAAGGAAATGATTCAATATTTAAGACGACTGATGCTAAAATAATTTTTAGTAAGGTTTTGTCTAAATTATCTTCTGATTTTGTTTTTAGTGAAACTGCTAACTTATGGAATGTTTTTTCTTTTGTTGATAATTTTGAAGAGGTGTCAAAGAGGCAGAGTTTTTTTAAGTCGGTTTCTGTTAGGAGAACTGAGGAAGGTTTTTTCTTAAAAGAATTAATCAAGCCCAGACAGGATTGGAGTCCTAAGTACGATGTTGTTGTTGTGACAGAGGATGAAGGGACATTTAGTCGGTTACAGAAACTTAATTGTCCGGTTCAATTTATTGTAAATGAGAATGACCTTTTGGAGCTTGAAAGGTATGACATTGTCCAAGTTGTTGATTGTGAGATGTTTGGGTCGGTATTGTCAAGTTTGCCACAAAGTATTTTTTTGGATAGTGAAGGGGATGTTTATTTGGAGAGATTTTTGGAGGAATTATCTGGATGGAAGAATAATTTGGATATTTTAAGAAGGTCAAATGTTTCTAATGAAATTGGAGAGATTGTCAATTTTCTTTCGTCTTTATGTGGTTTGGTAGATAAGAAGGTGAATAAGGTTTTAACTATTGATGGAGCTGAAAAGATTTTAGAAAATATTAATGAGGAGATTACTGGTAAAATTTCTGATATGACAATTTCTGGGGGTTCTTTAGTTAGGATTTTAAGTGAGGGAAAGATGCCTGAGGATTTTGAAAAAATGGTTGATGATGCTTTGGAAAAAAGTGATATGCCTCCTGAAATTTTTAATTTAAAGATTCCTGTTGAATTGGATTATAAGGAATTGGAGGGGTATATTAAGAGGCAAAGTGCTAATGAGTTTACACATCTGGCGGAGGAGGTTAAAAAGAGGGCTGATGAAATTCGAGAAATTCCTGAGAAGTTGAAGCGTTTAGCGATGTTATTAATTTTTGAGGATTTTTGTTTTGGTGTTTCGAAATATTTAAATGGTAAGGATTTTTATCCAATTTTGAGTGAGAGTGTTCATTTTGAAAATGTTAAGAATTTCTTTTTGGAGAGTCCTGAACCGATTAGTTTTCAATTAGATAGTTTTAGTAGGTGTTCTATTTTGACGGGGGCTAATAGCGGTGGAAAAACTACATTGTTAGAACATTTTTTGCAAAATGTTGTATTTTTTCAATTGGGATTGCCTGTTAGTGGTATTGTTCATATGCCTATGTTTAGCGATATTTATTATTTTGCAAAAAATAAAGGGAGTGCTAATCGTGGTGCTTTTGAAACTTTATTGACTCAGATGTCTAAAGTTAAATTTAGTGAACAAACTTTGATTTTGGCAGATGAAATTGAGGCGGTTACTGAGCCAGGGATTGCTGGGAAAATAATTGCTACAACTGCCGAATATTTTATTTCAAGGAATTGTTTTTTGGTGATTGCAACTCATTTAGGTTATGAGATTCAGGATTGTTTGCCTATGGGAGCGAGAATAGATGGTATTGAAGCTAAGGGTTTGGATTCAAATTTTAATTTGATTGTTGACCATAATCCTGTTTTAGGTAGGCTTGCACATTCTACTCCAGAATTGATTGTTGAGAGTATGGCAAATAATTTTGACGTTCCTTATTTTAAATTTTTGCAGGAAAGTTTGAAAAAAAATAAAAGTGATGATGAAAAATTTGTTTAATTTATTTGATGAGTAAATATTTTATTTCATTAGTATTTCCTTTTTATAGACGATAAAATAGTAATTTTGTCTAAAAGCAGTAGTGAAATTAGTATACTTTTTATAAAGAAAAGTTTATAAAGAAAAGGGTATTAGTTTATTTATGGAAAAAAAGAAGGTGATGATTGTTTCTTTGTTGGTTGTTGCTATTATTTTGTCGGGTACTTCTATTTTAATGAATGTTTCTGTTATGCAGGACGTTAAGTTTTCAGAGGCTCCAGTTGTTCCAATGACTCCTCAGGTTTCGGTAGAGGTATTGCCTCCAGAAACTACTATGGGTGGAGTGTCAGGATGAAGTCTGATGATTTATTGTTGGGTGTTGCTGTTGTTGCTATTATTGTTTCGGTTGTAGGGTTGAGTGTTACTTATAATTCTGTAACAAATTTTGAGGATATATTAACTGGATTTGCTTCAACAGAGCTTGGTTTTGTTAATGTTTCATTGAGTTCAAATGCTGTGATAAATATTTCTTCTGCTGCGGGTGATGCCGGAAGTGATGCGATAAATTGGAGTGGTGGTTCTGTGGATAGTTTAGCGAATCATGCAACTCTAGATACTTCTGGGAGTGGGAGTGTTACAAATGGGACTTGGTCTAATCAGGCTGGTGGATTTTTGATTGATAATATTGGTAATGTTAATGTTACACTTTCTATAAGCTCAGACAAAGTTGCTCAAGCCTTTTTGGATGGTTCGAGTCCTTATTTTCAATATAATTTGTCGGATAGTCTTTCAGGGTCTTGTACTGCTTATGTTAGTGGGTTTAATAGTAGTTGGAAGGAATTTACGGAGACTCCTGTAGAAGCTTGTACTTCTTTTATTAAGAATACTGATCATGATCAGCTACGGTTAGATATAAAGTTAGTTATTCCTGCTGATGCTCCTGCAGGTGATAAGGGTGCACAGGTTACTTTAACTTATGATGCAGTTTAAAGTTTTTGTGAGTGAGTAGGTAATTTTATAAAGTTTTTATGGTATGGAGTGTTTATGAAAAAGAAGAATGTTGATGACGATTATTTGAAGAAGCTTAAAGGTGGGATTGAGGGTTAATGAACATTTGCGCATAAGGGACTTTTTTTGAGAGATTGAATTGATTCGAAAGGAAACGTTTTGTCTGATTGTTTTTTATTGTCGCTTGGTTTTACGACTTTGAGTTTTGCTTATCATCTTTATATGGATATATTATTGATTGCAAATATTTTTTGGTTTGTATCTTTTAAGAGAATGATTGCAAATACAAGAAGACAAAATGCACTCTTTTTTAGATAAAGTATTAAGTTTATAAACTTTTATTGCTCTAATTGTTTATTAAGTAAATTTTTAAAATGGATGATTTAAATAAAAATGAGAAAAATGTTTTGAAATTATTAGTTGATAATGGTAGAGTTTTAGATAAAGAGGTTGCTAGTAAATTAAAAATTTCTGCACAAGCTGTTGGTAAAATAAGAAAAAGATTAGAAAATAGTGGGATAATTAAAGGATATTGTGCTAATGTTGATTTTAAAAAATTGGGAATAGAGTCTTTTGCTATGTTGTTTTTTGAAGTATTGCCTTCATTTTGGGAAAAATATTCTGGTCAGATAACTAAAAAGAACAGTTTTTTTGAATTACTTAAAGAAATGCCTCAAATGATTTTTTCTGTTAATCTTTTAAGTTCAAATTATAATTTTTTTTCATTAGAGGGATTTAGAAATCAAAATGAAATGGAAAATCATATTAATTTAATTAGAATTAAGAATAGGGATTTTTATAAGATTTCTAAAATTGAAACTTTTTCTGTTGATAGTATTTTGAAGTTTGATCAAAGGGATTTAGTAAAACAGATTATTGATAATGAAAGTGTAAAATCTTTGTCTGTTTAGTTTAAGTTTTTTAGTAAATATTTTATTTAAAATTATTTCAAAAATAAACAAAAATAATTTAATTAAATTATTTTTTTCTTTTTATAGAAGATAAAATAGTAATTTTGTCTAAAAGGAGTAGTGAAATTAGTATACTTTTTATAAAGAAAAGTTTATAAATAAAAGGGTATTAGCTTATTCATGGAAAAAAAGAAGGTGATGATTGTTTCTTTGTTGGTTGTTGCTATTATTTTGTCGGGTACTTCTATTTTAATGAATGTTTCTGTTATGCAGGACGTTAAGTTTTCAGAGGCTCCAGTTGTTCCAATGACTCCTCAGGTTTCGGTAGAGGTATTGCCTCCAGAAACTACTATGGGTGGAGTGTCAGGATGAAGTCTGATGATTTATTGTTGGGTGTTGCTGTTGTTGCTATTATTGTTTCGGTTGTAGGGTTGAGTGTTACTTATAATTCTGTAACAAATTTTGAGGATATATTAACTGGATTTGCTTCAACAGAGCTTGGTTTTGTTAATGTTTCATTGAGTTCAAATGCTGTGATAAATATTTCTTCTGCTGCGGGTGATGCCGGAAGTGATGCGATAAATTGGAGTGGTGGTTCTGTGGATAGTTTAGCGAATCATGCAACTCTAGATACTTCTGGGAGTGGGAGTGTTACAAATGGGACTTGGTCTAATCAGGCTGGTGGATTTTTGATTGATAATATTGGTAATGTTAATGTTACACTTTCTATAAGCTCAGACAAAGTTGCTCAAGCCTTTTTGGATGGTTCGAGTCCTTATTTTCAATATAATTTGTCGGATAGTCTTTCAGGGTCTTGTACTGCTTATGTTAGTGGGTTTAATAGTAGTTGGAAGGAATTTACGGAGACTCCTGTAGAAGCTTGTACTTCTTTTATTAAGAATACTGATCATGATCAGCTACGGTTAGATATAAAGTTAGTTATTCCTGCTGATGCTCCTGCAGGTGATAAGGGTGCACAGGTTACTTTAACTTATGATGCAGTTTAAAGTTTTTGTGAGTGAGTAGGTAATTTTATAAAGTTTTTATGGTATGGAGTGTTTATGAAAAAGAAGAATGTTGATGACGATTATTTGAAGAAGCTTAAAGAGGTTTTAATTCAAGTTGGGTTGAGAGTTGCTAAGAGGGGGGAGGGTGCTTTATTTATTGTGGGTGAAGTAGAATATAAGCCACTTGTGGATCAATCTGTTCCTTCCTTTGAAGTTATTAAAAATCCTAAGTTATTAGAATCTTTAGCATTGATGGATGGTGCTATAATTATTGATAAGGAAGGTTTTTTGAGGGCTTATGGTGTTAAGGTAAAAAGTACTAAAGTCTTTAAGAATTTTGGGACTAGGCATAGTGCGGGAATCTCGGCAGCTAAAGGAGAGAATCTTGTTGTGTTGGTTAGTGAGGAAGATAAAAAAATAAGAATTTTAAAGAAGGGGAAGATGATTATGCAGATTGATGCTTTGCAGAAGAATGTTGAAAAGTCTGTTGGTGGTGCTGTTGATTTACTTGAGTCTGTTGGAGCTGGGACTATTGGAACTATTGGAACGGGTATTTTAGTACCTACTCTTGGTTTGACGCTTTTACCTGGGATTTTAATTTTTGGTTCTGCATATTTTTTAGGTAAGGTTATACATAAGAGATTCTAGAAAAGTTATTTTTTTTTGGTGTATCTTTCTATACCGATTAATATTCCGAGGCCAAATGTGACGATTAAGAAAACGATTGTTAATGGAATTTTGTTGAGTGAAATAAATTTGTCTTCAATGTTTCCTGCGGTTGGACTTGTCCCAAAACCGGAATAGCCGATAAGGTTCTCGTCGATTGCTCCAATTACGTTTCCTGTACCGAAAAGTTGTATGTTTTTCTTGGAGATAGTTGTTTCTCCGTCGGTAATGTGAATATCATAAATTCCTTTTGGAGCGACTAGTTGCCATTCTTGTTGCTCGTTGGTAGGGATGTTAAGAGTTTTGGATTGTTTTGTTTCGCCTATTGTGATTTGAATTGTTTTTTGGTATCTTGTATTTCCTATGTTTTTGATTACTAGTTTGTCATCGATAATATTGAATTCTATTTGTGTTTTTTCTTGGATTGTGAATGTTCGTTCGATTGATTCATTTTTATATGTTGCTTTGATTATCCAAAGACCGCTTGGAAAATCTTCTTTCAAAAGAATGTTCTGTTTTTGGTTGGATGGGATAGATTTTTGTATGTTTTTTGTTTCCTGGATGTCATATATTGTGATTTCAAGGTTTTGGTTAATCTTTTTTTGGTTATCAAGTAAAATGGGAGTGAATGTTAATGTTTCTCCTGCGGAGTAGCTTTTTGTTTTGAGGTCGTTGATGTCAAGAGAATAATCTGCGAGAGTAAATGTGAGGGAAAACATAATAACTAGAAAGATAATCATCTTACTGTTGTTGACTTTCATATTTATTTAGAGCTTTGAGAATATTTAAACTTTATGTATTGTTATGGTTGCATTTTTATTGAAAAAAGGAGGATTAGGTTGAAGATTGAGAAAATTTATAAAGAAAGGTTGTATAATTATGATATGAAAAGAGACGTGGCTAAAAAGTTTTTTATTATTGTTGGGATTTCGGTGTTTTTTATTGCGTCTATCTTTTTTTTGGATGATGGGGTTAGGTTGACGGGGGATGCTATTTTTGAGGATTCTGTTGAAGATGATTTTTTGGGAGGAACTTATAATAATACTTATTGGAATGGGAGCGCGGTTGTTTTAGCTGCGGAAAACTTGACGGGGTCTTATATCTCTCAGATTTTTGATGCAGGGAATGATGCTGTGTGGAATAATATTTCTTTTGAGTCAAATACGCCTAATGTTGAAGTTTTATATTCTGTTGATGGAGGAGGGGACGTTTATAAATCACTAGATTTAGGAGAAAATTGGAGTTTAAGTCAAGAAGACTTTGGGAGGACAACTGCGACAGAATATCTGTTTTCAAATAATAATTATTTATATATTTTGTCAAGTTCAGGGAATGAAGTTTGGAAATCAAGTGATGGAGTTGGTTTTTCAGTGGTTTATGATGAATTTGGGAATTCTCCATTAGTTGGTGATTCTGATGATAATGGGAATTTGTATGTTGCAGTGGCGCCTGGGGAAGTTTGGAAATCTGAGGACAATGGATCGACTTGGACATTGAAAGGTGATTTTAATCCAGGGACACAAAATCCAAAAGGAATTTCTATCGATAGTAATGGTTATGTTTACGCTGTGGATGGAACAGGTAGTGTTTACAAGTCAATTAATGATGGTGTTGATTGGACAAATGTTAATGAGGGTTATGGGGGGTCAACGGGAACAGACGGAATGGAAGAGGATAGCAACGATAATTTATATATTTTGATAAATTATGATCTTTACAAATCAAACGATTCAGGGGTTACTTGGGAAATAATAAATGATAGTATAACTTCTTATGCAAATGTTTTAGTTAAAATTTTAATTGATGACAATGATGTTTTTTATATATTAGATGCTGTTGGAAGAGTTTTTAAGTCGGTTGATTTTGGAATAAATTGGATTGAAGTAGGAGATTGTAATAATGATGCGTCAAATGACCCTGCAGGAATTACTGATCTTTTTCAAACAACAAGTTTAGACATTCAAGTAAAGAGTTGTAATGATTCTGAATGTTCAGGAGAAATGTGGACAGATATTAATGATGCGAGTCTACAAGATTTGTCTTTAACTAATAACCAATATTTTCAATATAAAATTAGTTTTGTAAGTCCTGATTCAAGTATAACTTCAAGTTTGGGAGGTGTTAATATTAATTATGATTTATTGGAATCAAATTCACCAAACATAATTTTTTCTTCTTCTACAACTGAAGAGGGAGATTATAGTAATAAAGAGAATATTCGTATTAATGTTGAATTAAGTGATGAATCACAAATATATAGTTTTATTAATTTTAATAATTCTTTAATTGGTTTTTGGAAGATGAATGAAAGTTCTGTAAATATTCTTGATTATTCTGGATATGGGAATGATGGAATAAATAATGGAGCAATTTCTATAAGTGGAAAGTTTGGAAAGGCATTAGAATTTAACGGAGATGATGATTATGTAGAATTTTCAAGAGATGATTTTGATTTTCCAGTTGCACCGTTTACTATTTCTTTTTGGGCAAAAGAAAAAGCAGAAGCTTTAGATAATCAAATAATACTTGGAACTTATTATAGTAAGGAGATTATTATAAGTGGTAAGATTGGGGGTACTCTTAGATTTTGGGCAGGAGGATATAATGCACAGGTCTCTTCAAATAAGAATGTAAATGAATGGCATCATATTGTTTTTTCAATTGATTCTTTTGGAAATAGGGAGGTTTATATTGATAATAGCAAATCTAGTTGGGCAACAAAACCATTACCGATTGCAGGTTCTCAGAACTTTCAGATTGGAAGTGGGGGAGGTTATAATTATTATTTTAATGGTTCTTTAGATGATGTATTAATATTTAATAGAATACTATCAACAGAAGAAGTTTCTGCATTATATTCTGCTTCATCTTATTCAGAAAACTTTACAGAATTGGAACAAGGAAATTATAATTTTTATGCATATGCCCAAGATACTCAAGGTAGTGAAAATCAGACAGAAACTAGGATAGTGACTTTAAGTGAAAATGCACCACCTACTTTAAATTTAAATTCACCTCAAGATGGAGCAAGTTATGGTTATAATGAAAGTTTAGCTTTAGATTTTTTTGTTAGTGATGATGATGACAATCTGAACAGTTGTTGGTATAATCTTAATAATCAAGAAAATATATCTTTAATAGATTGTGTAAATATAAGTATTGATGTTCCTGAAGGGGAGAATACTTTAATAATTTATGCAAATGATTCTGAAGGAGAAGAAGGGAGCGATTTAGCGACGTTTAATGTTGCTGTCGGTGCACCCTCAATCGTGTTAAGTTCTCCGATCGATGCGTATTTTTCGTCGGGAGAAAATGTTCAGTTCAATTATGTTCCGACAGATCTTGATTTAGAAAGTTGTTGGTTGTTGGGAGATTTTGAGGGAGATTTTAAAAGGAATCAGACGGATAATGCTCCGACATCTGGAGAGGTTAATAGTTTTGAGTTGGATCTAGTGGATGGGGTTTACTTGTGGAATGTTGGATGTAACGATTCTCAAAATAATTCTGCTGTAAACGGGAATAAAACGTTTTATGTT
>CAZXBY010000014.1:0-11500 GCA_964639055.1 Candidatus Woesearchaeota archaeon | reverse complement strand
CATCACTCACCGAAATATCACTACCGCCCCAATCATTAATTTCAGGCTTAATCTCCACTTCTGTATCTCCCTCAGTTCTCGTAACAGTTACCAGTCCAAACATATCTTGAGCAACAACCCCAGAAATTAAAAAAACAAATATAAAAACAAAACTACAAATCGACAAACGGGTCATAATTCCCTCTAATATATTTATTCGTAAAAAAGAACAAATATGGTTCATCATTAACCAAACTTTTTTCATCCGTTATAAAAAACAAAACATCTTCTTCAGAACTATCCCACAAATCAATAAAAAGTTCTAATTCCAAAGCTGCATCACTAATACAATTAACACATATCCCTCTTGGCTCTTCTTCCTGCCACTCCATCATCTTAGAAATAAAAGAAAAAATACTAAACAACCTCACATCATAGATTTCAATTAACGGCTCATTAAAAAAATAAGACTTATTTTCTTTAATAACGCTAAAAGGATAATCTACTTCAAAATAAATTTTATCATCACTTTTAACAGAAACACTAACATCAATCTCGCCAGAATTTAACTCAAAATCAGGATAATTTAAAAAAACCTTCTCCACGCAAAAATACAACATATCTTCACTATATTTTTCCATCTCCCTCTCAACAACTTCCAAACTAGGCATCAAACTTTCATCCTCATAAAAATAATAAGCAATTGAATTATCATCAACCTTCTCTGGCAACTCATAATATCCCCCACTCTCTCCAACAATATTAATTGAATCTTCAGTCACATCGCCAATACAACCCTCCACCGCTTCATAAATAGGGCTAACCTCAGAATCAACACTAACTTCCTCCAAAAACACATCATTAATAATAAAATAACCAACGATAGCTATAACAACAACTATAGCAACCATTACAAAGATTGTCAACTGTCCCTCTTTTTTCATTCTCTCCATTTTTTAAATAACCTTACTCATAAAATAACTTTGTCGGTTTAACAATTGCCGCACAATCAGCAGTTAAATCCCTATACTTATCTCTACACTTAATATAATAAGTCTTTTCATTATTCCATTCAGCAAAATGTATCTCCGAATTATCTTTAGGCATCATAGCACCTTCTTCAAACAAAAAATCACAATTTTCATAAGAATAGCTACACTCCGATTCTCTCAGTGTAACGATCTTTAATTGATCATCATCATTATAAATTCTAGCAATAATCGGTGACGAAGTATCTATATTCAATTTAAACTTAGTTGAATTTAATAAAAGATTTCCACCCGAATCAACACACTTAATAAAATATTCATGTTCTCCACCTGAAAGATATAACGTTTGATTATGAATGCCATCCTCAGTATTTGTAGTAGCAAATAAAATATAATCTCCATCAATGCCATTAGACGAAAAATAACAGTTTGCCTTTCCTTTTTCGCAACCAAATAAAGTTTCCACCTTCAACTCAACAGGCATAGGGTTAATACCCCCCTCAATAGTCCCATTTGGTTCCATATTCCGCATCTTCAACATATTACTACCCCTCAAAGAAAAACCAAAACTCTCCTGATTCGTATTCCTATCATTAATAGGCTTATGTTGTAAATCTTGACATCGAACATAAAAGTCAGTCAACTCTTTTGTAACACCAGTTAAATTAGCACTGCAAGTATAAAGCTGTAAAGCATTCATTTGAAAAATCTTATCCGCACAAACCATAGAATGTTCCATCAAGTCATACGTCTGATCAAAACGACTCCATCTACATTGAGCTGGTTCATTAGTATAAAACTCAACAACAGCACTATCAGTTGTCGCAGGAATACATCCTTCCTTTTCCTGAGAAGTCAACATAACTCGTGGAGCAGTAGTATCTGGAGAAGGATCAACACAAAAATTAATAGCATACTCAGCCTCATTAGTATTACCGTTCCTGTCTTGACATCTAATAAAGAAACTTAAATCCTTACCATTCCTTAACTGATAAGAAGTGTTCCCAAAATCCTCAGCATTAGGCAAAACAAATTGTTCATAGTGCTCATACTTAAATGAATTACTTCCTCCCATAAAACTATACATCGAATTAAAGGACATAGTAGAATTAAAGTCTATCTTACACTGTGCCGGCTCATTCACAGTTATACCAAACCTTAAAGGAGTAAATGCTTCAACACATTGATTTTCTCCGTTCATTCTAACAATATTAATACCAGGTCCCGGTATAGAAGACGTCAAAGGAACATACTTATACCCAATCGTTAATTCCTTATCATCAGGAGAAATAACAGGCGGACTAACATCCTTTGGATTAACATTAACACACATCTCATCCACCTTACCCTCATTAACAAGTTCACAAGTCTGCCCCAATGATTTACACCTATATTCACTACAAGGTCTCCCCTCTTCATTACACGTTTCACAAATACTCTTTGAAACCCCAACAGGTGATTGCCAAGGCATACAATTAAAAGTTACTGTCTCATATTTCGTTTCCTTATATATCAACATAAAAATCGCAAAACCAACACCTGCTCCAATTAAAATAGATGTAAAAGTCCCTGTCCCAAAATAACCTTGAGCAATCTTAGCCGTAAAAGCTCCAATACCAGCAGCAATCGCAACAGCCTCAACAAGTTCTTGCTTTCCACCTAATACAGAAGTAACAGCCATTGCACCACCAAAAACAACACCACCCCAAATCAATGCCGTACCTAAAGGTCCTTGCAATAATCCACCTAATTGACCCATCGGTGCAGCCAAAGCAGCAAGACCTTCGCTACCACTTCCAGCAGCAGCTCCAGTATTACCCTCACTAGCAGCTAAAGAAGCTCCAACAGCAGCAACACCCGTAGGAGTACCTGCAGGAATTTGAGTAGCAGTAGCACTTGAAGAATAAACCTTCCTACCTAATTCCAAATATCCATTTTCATTTTCATGATAAACTCTTCCAACCTTATCAACCCAGCTTCCATCACTCTGCAAACTAACTTCAACAAGTTCATCATTAACAAGCTGCCTAGTTTCAGCACTAACAACAACAAACTCACTTCCGAACATCCAACCAAAAGCAAAAATGCTAACCACTAATAACACAATTTCAAAAACACTTATTTTCCCTCTATTGTTCATACCTATAAAACCTTCTTCATTATCATTCTCCATCAAACCTTTTACGCTCCTCTTATTCATTCTACATCTCCTTGAGGTTTTAATAATTCTCCATTTAATGTTCCTTTAGAACCCTCACCAAAATCAGCAATAACCTTTCCCGTAAATCCAGATTTAATATAACTCTCCGCTCCCGACTTAAAAGCCTTCTTTCCTGTTGGACTCAACCATTCATAACCACTATCAGTAAATTTACCAATATAATTAACATAAGCACCACAATCTCCTTGGGCAACACATATTTTGTTAATCTGAACCGCCCAACCATCTTCCAAACATTCACAATTCTCAGTACATGTCCAATCAAAAAACGCCTTCTTTGAATACCCAACAACACATTTAGCATTAACCAAACCACAAACCGCTGTCGAACTACCATCATCCCAAAATTGTAATCCAGGAGAATATTTTGGAACACAAACACCATCCGGCCTATTTGTCGCAGTCGTCTCATTTTCTGCTTTTTCAACCGTACCAAAAATAGACTCTCCAGTTATCGGAGCAACAACACCACCTGTAAAAGAAGGAGAAGTCGACGTTGTTCCTGCTACAGAACTCCCCCCCGTTCCAGCAGTAGGATTTGTAAAAGTTCCACCAGAAGCACTCGCAGAATTTGAAACGCCACCAATCAAAAGACCAATAGGACTACTCATCCAAACACAATCTCTCTTATCTCCATTCAAACATGTATTCTTATCAGTAATCCCGACACAACCCTGCCATCTATTAATTCTACAAGCCGCAACAGCATACTCACCTTTAGAGGTTTCAATAGACGATTCATAACAAACCTCATTTCTAAAATCCGCACAAGGTTCAACTCTAATTTCCCCGTCAATACAAACCTCTCTATAATATCTAGAACCAACTTTATCTCTACCACTACCACTCATTCCATCATTAACACACCACGACTCACCATTCAATCTTTTTTCTCCCCACCTATCAGTACATTCAGTCTTTTGACAAAATGCTCCTTCCCCTCCTAACAAACCATATTTTGCTTCACACCTTGATCCCAACATATAATCACAATTTCCACAAGACGAATCACTTCCATCGTTAGGTGCACAAACTTCAATTGGATACATAACCTTACCATTATTCCAACTCAATTCTCTATTTGTTGAATAAACATTCTCTCTATTTCCACAGCCATCATACCAATAGACCTTTCCCTGATAGCAGCCAGTTGTAGCCTGTCTAGCACAAACAGAATTTAATTCTTCAGCAGAACATAAATAATCCTTATAGAATCTCCTAGCACTTGTCGTTTGAGCCTCAACACCTACAGCCTCAACCGATTCTTCCGCTCCACACTCCGACCTTGTTGTAAACTCACAAAGTCTCTCAAAATCTTTTTCATAAACACAAGAACCCATATCCTGAGAATTAGCTAAGACTATACAAGACATCTCATCTAATACATCCGTTTTATAATCAACGCCAACACCAAAATATGTAGACAATTTCTTACACCTAACCAAAGGAACAAACGCAGCCTGATCCGCTATAATACAACAACCCAATTGACATTGTGGAACTTCAGCTAACTTTCTACTATCCCAAGTTCCCCCATTATCCTGACAAACCCTCTGCGGAGTATTTTCATAACAAATACCTTCACTCGAATCATAACAAGTCCCTAATCTACAATAAGAAGACGTCGAACAAGATGTAGGCGCTTTCAAATAACCAGAATCACATTTTTCTTCCCTTTCATTTATACACCATGTACCATCAACTGTCCTCTCACAACACATACTAGGACTACTAAGAATAACCTCTGCCCCAAAGACAAAAGAGACACTCATAAGTACAACGAAAATTCCCACCACCAAAAATAATTTACTATTTATCATTTTTCAGACCTCACATAATTAATCATATCATAACCCGCAGGCCAAATTAAACTTCGACTCGCAAATTGAAATTTAATATCACCACCTTTTTCTCCCACAATATAAATTGTAGTAGAATCTACCTGTTTAAATTTATCAATAACAATTTCAGGATAATAAAACATTAATTCACTAGTTGACGCATCTCCAAAACTCGCTTCATATTGCAACAACGAAGTAACAACCATTAAAATATCATAAATCGAAGAATCTACATTCATCTTATAATCCTCAAATCTTTGACCTTCAACAGTTGTCGGCGCATAAACATCAACCACAACTCTTCCTGGAATAATAGTAAAATTCAATTCTACTTCTCCAGTTGTAACATTATAACCTAAACTTTTTAACTCATCAACAGAATTTTCATAACAAACATTAACCTCTTCCTCTAAATAAGTAATCAGCTGCTTCTCAAAATATTGTTTAACAAGAGGCTGTTGAACAACACAAGTCTGATATGGAAGATTCGTATAACAAAAATATGGAACATCCACGCCCTGATACAAATACGAAAATCCAGAATCAATAACTCCTCCAGTCGAACTTAATTCTACAATTCCATTAACAACAGCGTCATTAACACATGAATCAAAATCTAATCCACCAATTTGCTGATCAAAATAAGTTGGTTGTATCCAAAATAAATAAATTATAACTCCAGCCACTATAACTATTGACATCATCACAAATAAGGTCAATTGCCCTCTTTTTTTCAACCCCTTAAAGAAAGACATGGACTCCCCTCTAAGATTACTTTTATCACTCATAAAAAATATAAGCCTTATTTATTTATAAAATCTCCTAATATATATGACTATTTTTAATAATCTCCTCATCCCTATTTTAAATTTAACTTTAAAAAGAATCAACTTTAAACCGCGCTTAAAACAACCGAACAGCCGGACGGAACATTTCCCAAATCATCCTTACACTTAACATAATAATCCATCCCCTTAACTGCAGAAATTCTATGTTTAATACCATCACCAGATAAAGCTGCCCCTTCATCAAAACTATAACCACAACCATCCTCAGAATAAACACAAGAGGCCTCCTCTTGAGTAATAAAATACAAGTTATTTGAATCTGAATCTTGCCAAATTCTCGCAATCAAAGGCGAAGTACTTTTTTTCAAAACCCTTATACTAGTTTTATCACGAACGCTATCCCCCGTCTCATCAACACATTCTACAAAAATATCATAATTTCCAGGAGACAAATCAAAAGGCTGAAAATGACGACCAGAATATCCCGTTTCAAAACAAGGAATCATTGTATCATATCCCGTCTGAGAATATGAACAAGTATGCTCTTCTGCACCCCCTGAAGTCATAATAGTAAAAGGAACAGTCATCAAATCAGCAGTAGTAACAAGCTCTCCTTCATGGCTCAAAGAATCAATAAAAATCTTACCTTCCGGTCTAATTAAAACATATTCATAAGGCTCCACCATAGAATTTCTTTTACCTTCATCAGCGCTTCCCTCAAGCCAAGGCTGGTCAGAACATTTAATATAAAATATATTATTAGAAGTTGATTTATTTATTGGCAAAACACCCTCACAAAAATAACCAAAAGGATTCGACGATTCTAAATAAACTTTATCACATTCAGAAGAATATTCCGTTTGTTTATCAGCCCTCTGCTTACAAGCATAATAAACATTCTCACATCCCAAAGAAAATTGCATACTTTCATAAGAAACTGAAGAATCATAATCCCACTTACAACTTGAAAACTCATTCGTTACAAATCCAATAGAAACATTATCATCACTATAAGACACAAAACTCTCACTCTTTGGTTCAAAAAAACCAACAATAGGAACTGTCTCGTCAGGCCCCTCAAAAACACATGATTCAATCTTCAAATATTCAGGATTTTCATTTCCAAATCTATCTCTACATTTAATATAAATCGTCATATCTCCTTGAATATCAATTCCTTGCGATTCTCCATGCGAAGGATCCGGCATTCTAAAAAAAGTAACATGATTTTTAATATGAGTGTTAGCCCCCACAAAAATCTCCATATCCTCAAACTCTATCTCTTCAAAAGCTAATCTACACTGAGCTTCCTTTTGAGTTGTAAAAGAAATTGGAACAGGAGTATTTGATTTTATACACCCCCCATTTAAATTAGTAATACGCAAATGTCCATCCCCAACTCTTTTATAAGTCACATTCTGAACAAAAGCCAAAAGATCAGGAAAATCAATCAAATTCTCAGATTGAATAATTTCGCTAATATCATAAATAGGAGTCATAACAGGAAAACTTCCATCATTAACACCCTTAGCACACCTAGCATCACTAGTTCCTTTGTTAATAAAATCACAACCAGTCCCTAAACTTCCACAACGATATTCAGTACAAGGAACATCAGGATTAGTATTACACGCCTCACAACCAGCTGAACCAGTAGGTGCCTCCCATAAATTACAACTATATGGAACAATAACTGGCGGACACATTTGTGGTTGAGCAGCAGAAGCAATTGCACCTATCGCGGACATTACTGCCCCAGCAACCGCCATCAACGTCGACGCCAATATTCCTGCCAACGCCGCCAACGCCGCCCCTACAGCCGCCAACGCTGCTCCAGCCCCCCCTCCTCCACCACCACTTCCAGAACTAGAAGTAGATTGTTGTGTGGTATCCAATTTCTTAGCAAACATTGCTCCTGAAAAAGCGGACTGCTCAAACAAAGCACTTCCAACCCCCAAATAATCATCAGAACTCAAACCTGCAGCAAGCATATATTTTTCAACTCTTGGATCATAATCCACAACGTCCCCTTTTAATGGACTATCCTGATAATAATTCTTTGAACTCCCACAATCCCCTAATGCAGCACAAACCTCATCCATCTGTGGCTTCAGACCCCCAAATAAACATCCAGCATTATCAACCGGAATACAAAATGGCAAAGGTTCAAAAGTAACAACACAAGTCCTAGTAGCTATACTACAAACCTGAGAACCACTTGCCTGATATTGCGATTCAAATGAAAACCCTTCAGGATACATCGGAACACAAATAGAAAAAGAAAAAGAACCACCAACCTCTACATGCCTAACCATACAATCAGGCTCATCACGACAAGCAGCCATACTTTGTTCCCCAATGTCAATACAATTCTTTGCATTGTTTTTCCGACAAATAGCATTATGAAATTGTACTTCACCACCACCATCACTAACAATTTCTGCCCCCTCACCCTTCAAAGTATTTTTCTGAACACAAATCTCATTTCTATAATCAGCACATGGTTCAACCTTAACAACCCCACTATTACAAACATACCTAAAATGTCTAGAACCCGGAACATCATCTCCTTTATCTATAGGCCCATCATAAACACACCACGCCTCACCATTTTTATAATGATGCGTCACTCCCCATCCATCCTTAAAATCACAACTACTGTCCTTGCAATAATAATCCCCCATATCCACATTAAAATTATCTGGCTTAGCGAGAGCACAAATACCACCCTCAAATCTATTACAATTACCACAACTTTTAGAATTCGCTGCACCATTCGGAGCATTACAAGCTTCCTTCGGCTTTACATAATTAG
The DNA here is from genome assembly GCA_964639055.1 of Candidatus Woesearchaeota archaeon. GTDB lineage: Archaea > Nanobdellota > Nanobdellia > Pacearchaeales > GW2011-AR1 > JAGVXH01. The sequence goes on along the minus strand of CAZXBY010000014.1, from coordinate 2,867 downwards.
TCCAATAGTCAATATTCTTAGCTTTACTCTTGTCATAAATATTCGCAATATTACCACAAGTATCCTTAAAAAAAACTTGATCCTTTCCGTCAACACACGTCGTCTCTTCACTCATTTTACATGTAGTATTCAACTCTGGAGCAGTACACAATATTTCTTCAGCATATTCTCCATCATATGCAAAACAAGAAACTTCTGTTCCAAATTCACAATCAGAATCAGGTAAAACGCAAGCTCCAACACCTTGTTCTCCAGCAAGAAGGGCACATCCAACATCATCTAGCCCTGTTCTCCAGTCAACATCAAATCCTGGAGTAAAAGCGTAAACCTCAGTTAACACTCGACACTGTCCCTCTGTTCTAAACTTAGTAGAATCCCCCATAATGCAACAACCCAAAGCCGCACCAGGCAAATTACAAAAAGGATCAGCGACCCAATCCCCTCTTCCACACCTTGCTTCCAAAACACTCTCATCATAAATACCAGCATCTTCATCATAACAACAACCACGTTCACAAAAAGATGAACTTTCACAAACAACACCAGGAGCAAAAGACTCACCCGGAGTACACTCTGCTGAACTAACAATTGCACAATCCTCTCCAGCAACCGTTCTCAAACAACAACCATTAACACTAGCAGCAGAAACAAAAGGTATCATTGGTTCATTCAGTTCATCCATTATCCCTTCTAAAATATCAAAAAGAAAACTATTCTCCTCAAGCGTCGCTTCACTAACGACATAAGGAAACGCCAAACTAGAAAAAACCAAAATAATAAGCTCAACAAAAGCCACTCTTTTTTTCCACCCTATCATATTAAAATCCCGGTGCATAAGCACAACTTCTTGTTGCAAACTTAAACACCTCTTTAGTTTTTCTGTTTTCTACTTCATATATCTTACTACCATCATAATCAATTCTGCTCATATTATACAGAGGGTATATAACCATAAACCCATTATTCTCAAAATAACAAAACTCTGCTTCCTGATTCACAACATTCCTCGCAATCTCAATCAACTCAAATAAATCACTTGGAATCTTCAAATCATATGCTTCAAACACATTAGAACTCTCACCCGTATTAGTTGAAATTTGTTTTTCCACCCTCAACCTTACACTCCCAGGCACAACCTCAACAGAATAATCTAAATCCTTTTCAGTCACATCAAGACCTCTCGACTCATAATCCTCAATCAAGAAATCAAAACATCCTTCCACTGATTCAACGGTATTTTGTCTAATCTGTTCTTCAGCAATCCTACTCAACATTGGATAGTAATTATAACATTTTGTATAATACTCCTTGGCATAACACAAATAATTATATGAATGATCCTTATAAGAAATAGACGGTAACCTCGGAGCAACCAACCCTCCATTTTCTAAAACAGAATTAATTGAAAGTTGAACCGAATCAGCAATACATTTTTCAGTAAATGTTCTTGGAGACTTAAATGGTGATACACTTTCAACAATACTTTTACCAAAAAAGAAAAACACAACCAAAATCGCAAGAATAATCAAAACTCCAACAATCACGAAAAGCGTAACCTGTCCTCTCTTTTCACCTACACATAATTTGACATCACCACTCATAAAAAACACTAATCAAACAATATTTTAAACTTGTTGGTTAAAAGTCAAAAAAATATAATATAATATCACTTCCAAAAATTCCTTTTTTTTATATATAAAAGCAAAATATCAAATAATAGAACATATCTTTCAACTTTTATTCGAAAATCAATGAATCTTTTTAAAATAAAAAATATATAATTTAGGACAAAACATCCAACCCAAAACCTTTATTAATTTACTCAACCAATACAATCATATGTTCATAAAAGAGGCAAAACCACGTGTAATTCTAAATTCAAGAAAAGAAAAAAGTATTGAAATCGCAATACATACATATGAAGGAAAGTTTACCTGTTCTGCCCCTTCCGGAAAATCAACAGGCAAACACGAAGTAGCCTCTTACAACTCAAAAGGCATCGAAAAAAGCTTCTACCTCCTAAAACAATTCTGTAACCACATAAGACACAAAAACTTTCTAATAAAAGTAATAGACGACCTACTTCAACTAGATGTTGTAGTAAAAACATTTGAAAAAAAATATGGACAACTAGGAGGAAACATAACCTACATTCTACATGGTGCCTTCTTAAAAGCCGCAGCAAAAGACAACAACAAAGAACTCTGGCAATTAATAAATGATGATATAAACAATTCAAAAAAACCAAAAATTCCAATGCCAATCGGAAACTGTATAGGAGGCGGCCTACACTCAAAACCAATAAATAACAAACGACCAGACTTCCAAGAATTTGAATTAATTCCAAAAGAAAAAACATTTTCCCGAGCAGTCACAATAAACATAACCGCATATCATGAAGCAAAAAATCTATTAAAATCACGATACATTAATGACGAAAACGCTTGGAAAACCGACAAAACAAATGAAGAAGTTCTATACATCTTACTTTCAATAGCACAAAAATACAACCTCAGAATAGGATTAGACATAGCAACATCCTCTTTTTACAAAGATGGATATTACAATTACAAAAATAAAGAATTAATCAGAGACCGACTAGACCAAATAGATTATATTAAACGATTAATAAAAAAATATAAATTATTTTATGTAGAAGACCCCATAGACGAAGAAGACTTCTCCGGCTTCAAAGAAATACTAAACCACACAAACGGCAAAACCCTAATCACAGGAGACGACTTAACAACAACCAACCCCAAAAGACTTTTACGAGCAATTAGAGCAAAATCAATCAATGCAATCATAATCAAGCCCAATCAAATCGGTTCATTAATCAAAGTCAAAAAAGTTGTAGAACTCTGCAA
>CAZXBY010000013.1:4317-11701 GCA_964639055.1 Candidatus Woesearchaeota archaeon | reverse complement strand
GTTAGAAAAAATTGTTTTGTTGATTCTGTGGATTTGGAAAAATATTTGCCAGGGCCTTATACTCTGATTTTGAAAAAAAAGAAAAGAGATTTTTTGGTTGAATGTTCGAAGGGCGAAACCATAGGGGTTAGGATTCCGAATCATATTTTTGTAAAAGAGATTGAGGATGCGGGGGTTCCATTTGTGACAACTTCGGTTAATTTGTCGGGGGAAGAGTCAATTCATAACGTAGATGATTTACCTGGAGAGATTTTGCATGAGGTTGATATTATCATTGATGTGGGTGAGATAGATGGGTGTCCGTCTACTTTGATTGTTGATGGAAAAGAGATTTTGCGAAAGTAGTTGGCTTTTTGGGACTAGTAGTTAATTCTTTAAATTCTTTTATTGTATATATTTTATGAAATTGGGAGTATTATTTAGTGGAGGAAAGGATTCGTGTTATGCGACTTATTTAGCAAAGCAGATGGGGCATGAGATTACTTGTTTGATTAGTGTTAAGAGTGAAAATAAGGAGAGCTATATGTTTCATACGCCGTCGATTGATAGAGTGAAGGAGCAGGCGGTTGTTATGGGGATTCCGTTAATGGTTGTTAAGACAAAGGGAGAAAAGGAAAAGGAACTGGTTGATTTGGAAAAGGTTATTGTTGATGCTAAGGGGAAGTATAAAATTGAGGGAATTGTGACGGGAGCTGTTGGTAGTGTTTATCAGGCAAGCCGTATTCAAAAAATTTGTGATAAATTTAATCTGGAATGTTTGAATCCGTTGTGGCAAATGGATCAAGAGGAGCTTTTGAAGAAATTGATAGAAGAGAAGTTTGAGGTTGTTATTGTTGGGGTTTTTGCTTACCCGTTGGATGAGAAATGGCTAGGGAGGACGATTGATTCAAATTTTATTGAGGAGGTGGTCAAATTGAAGGAAAAGTGGGGGATTCATATGGCGGGTGAAGGGGGAGAATTTGAAAGTTTTGTTTTAAATTGTTCTTTATTTAAGAGGGGATTAAAAATTGTTGGTTATAAAGATGTCTCAGAAGGGGAAAATAGTTGGCGAAGGGAGGTTGAAGTAAAATGATAGAAATAATTATTTTGTTTATTGCAGGGATTGGGGCGGGGGTTATTACTGGACTTTTTGGGGCTAGTGCAGTCATGTTTGCTGGGCCTGTTCTGATTTTATTTTTAGGTTATGATGTTTATCTTGCGATTGGGCTTGCATTGGGAATAGATGTATTTGCTTCGTTGACGGCGTCTATTGTGTATAAGAAGAATAAAAATGTTGAGATTGCGAAGTCGTTGCCATTTCTGGCTTTTGCATTGATTGGGGTTCTTGTTGGAAGTTATTTTTCTCAGTTTGTTCCTTCTAGTAGTTTGTCCTTTTTTGAAGGTATTGCGATCTTTGCTATTGGGGTAAGCATTTTTAGGCGTAAGAAAAGGAGCAGTTCTAATAAAAAAAAGGGGAAAAGGTTTTCTCGTAATGTTAGGTTTTCTCTTCTTGTTTTGCTTGGGGTTTGTGTTGGATTAATTGCTGGAGTTTTTGGAGCAGGGGGAGGACTTATGATTCTTCTTACACTTCTTTTTGTTTTGAACTATGATACTCATAAGGCAATTGGTACGTCGGTTGTTTTAATGATTTTTATTGCATTATTTGGAGCAATTGGACATTATGCGATTTTACCGTTTGATTTTTATATGATTTTGTTGGGTGGTATTGGTGGAGTGATTGGGGCTTGGGGGTCAGCGGAGTTTGCGAATAGGGTCGATGAAAAAGTGCTTAATAGAATTGTCGGTATTATTTTAGGTGTTTTAGGACTTTGTTTGTTCTTGAAGGAGGTGGGGGGGGTATGGATTTAATCAATGAAGTGAAGAAAAAGAAGGAATTTTTAGGGTTGCCGGACAGTGTTGTTATTCGTGTGGTCGGTGAGGTGGATGAGAGTTTGGATTCAAAGACTAAGGTTAAGGAGGTTAGGGCAATTTTAAGAAAATATTTTGGGGTTTTTTTGACTAATAAAGTTGTGAAGCCGAAGGATATAATGGATTATGATTCTATTTTGAAGAGTCATAAGAGTTCGGGGAAAAGAGAGTATGATGAATTTTATGGGCAAATACGTAAATGTTTTCGCGGTGAGGAAGTGGTGAGTATAATTGATTTTGGGGCGGGGGGTAATGGGTTTAGTTATCCTTATTTGAGGAAAGCGTTTGGGAACGTTAGGTATGTTGGGGTGGAGGCTAGTGGACAATTGGTTGATAATACGAATGTTTTTTTTGATAAGAGTGGTTTTGGGAAGTTGTGTGAAGTTGTACATGGGGATTTGTTTGATGTTAATTTTGTGGAGGGGATTCTGAAAAGTGAAGGTAAGGGGCGTGTTGTTTTTTTGTTTCAGGTGATTGATGCACTTGAGAGTTTGGAGAAGAATTTTTCTAAGGATTTTTTGTTGAAGATTAAGAGGAGTAGTGAGCATATTGTTGTTAGTATGCCAATGTTAAGTTTGAGTGGGAAGATGATTAAGGTCAAAAGAGATTGGGTTGTCGGTTTTTTAAAAGGAAATTTTGAGGTTTTGGGTGAGTTTGAAAAGAATGGAGAGATTGTTTTTTGTTTGAAGTGTTAGAAAAAATTAGAAATGTTATGGAATGTTTGTTATTTCGGGAGGGGGTAACCCGACCGACCGAAGGGAAAAGTTTTCTTGGAACTTTCTATTAAATGAGTGAACGCGATACATCAAGAACAAGAAACGAAAGTGATAAGTAAATTATAATTTTATTAAGAAACACCATTTAAACTTCCAAATCCGTGATTATTCTGGAAATATCTTATCTTTTTTCTTCCCCACGTTTGTTTTAAGGTTTCGACTATCTGCCCTTCACTGCTAAAAACATTTGTTGCTTCTAACATTTTTAAACCAGCATGAGATAAATAAACATTAGAAGGATTTCTTGACACTACTAAGTCTACAGGTTCTTGCCTTACTACGTCTGCTGGTAAACATTTTGAAGATGGCTCTCCTCCAAAGAAAACTAGTCCTGGATAATAGTTTTTAGGATTATAATCAAATGCACTTTTCTTTACATCAGGTTTTTGTTTTAATTCAAATTCCAACTTTCCATTAATGATACCGAAACTTCTTTCGTTCCCGTGATCTTCATTTTTTTGTGTAAGAAAATAAGGTCTTATTTGCACAATTCTATTAGGATGATTTGTTACTTCAGCTACATAAACATCTTTATTATCAAGTTTTCTAGTTATATCCCAAAATTGTTGAATTAAAAATCTTACATCATCTGAGTGGGTGTGAGAGGTGCCGAGAGTTTCGATATTAACATCATTAGAAGTCATACCATGACAACCTTTAATTGGACGCATTTCATAGTGAATTCCTCCTTGGATATTTGGATGTTCTGATATTAAAATTTCATCTTTACTTGGAAATCTCTCATGTAAAATGAAATCCATTCTTGATTCCGAAATGTCTACTTCTCTAAATTGAGCATAGACTCTAATGTTTTCCGATTCTTGTAAAATCGTGGAAATCTCTTTTGCTTCATGGAAACCATCAAGTCTCCTAACTTGGTATTGTACCCCTCTTTTTTTCCATAATGACAAAGTTGATTGTATGTTTTTTACTTGATTTTGATTCTGGGTTGCTAAATCGTGAGGTAAAGAAATACGTTCTTTTACTTGATCAAATGTTTTACAATCTACAGGATAAGAATTGCATAAGCCTGCAAAAGAAGCACCAAAAGCATCTTCAAATAGAGCATCACTTCTTAATATAAAACCATGAGGTGTATAGGTTTCTTCCATAAATCTTTTTGCTTTATATCCAATATCAGTATCATCGCCCTGTAATCTTACATACCTTCCAGTAAGTTCGGGATTATGATCTCTAATAAAGTCTAGGAGATTTCCCTTTCCTTTGATCTTTAATTTTGTTTCAAACATTTGTTATTTGCAATTTCTTATTATTAATAAAGTTAATCTCATCGCAGGTTTGGTTACGTAAAGATTAAAAATGAAGTTTCTTATGAATTTAAATGGTTGAGTTTAATAGGAAAAAATTGAGTAATGGGTTGACTATAATTCATGAAAAAAGGGATGTTGATGTGACTACGGTTATGTTGGCTGTGAGATATGGCTCTATGTATGAGAGTGAAGAGGAAAAAGGAATTGCACATTTTATGGAACATTTATGTTTTAAGGGAACTGAAAAGAGAGGAACTAAGGAGATTGCGGAAACTTTGGAGAGAGTAGGGGGAGATTTGAATGCCTTTACTCATGAAGAGATGACGGCTTATCATGTTCGGTTACCGAGTGAGCATCTGGAATTAGGGGTTGATGTTATTAGTGATATTTTCTTCAATGCGAGTTTCCCGCAGGAAGAGGTGGAAAAGGAAGCGAATGTTATTTGCGAAGAGATAAAGATGTATTACGATAATCCAAGAGCGCATGTGATGGAGAAGATTAAGGAAAATTTGTATGAGGCGCCGTTTGGTTTGTTTATTGCGGGAAGTGAGGAAAATGTTCGTTCTATGAAACGTGATCAGTTAATTGAGAAGCACAGGTCTATTTATATTCCTGATAATTCTGTTTTGTGTGTTGTTGGTAATAATGAATTTTCTGATGTTATTAAATTTGCTGAGAAATATTCTAATATTATTAGGGATGGCGTTAGGATAAGTGATGACTTGGAAATTAAAGAAAGAATAGAAAAAACAGAAGAAAAAAGGGGAGACGTTCTGCAGAGTAATTTGGCTATGGGCTTCCATTTTCCGAAGTTTTGTGAGGAGGACAGGTATGCGGCCTTGCTGTTTTCTACTATTCTGGGGAGTGGTATGAGTAGCAAGTTGTTTAGTGAGGTGCGTGAAAAGCGAGGGCTTGTTTATTCTATTAAAACTGAAATGGATATTGGGAGGAATTATGGTTATATGATTATTTGGGCAGGAACTGATGCTTCGAAGGTTGATATGGTTACTAAAATTTCTTTGGAGGAATATAAGAAGATGGGTAATGTTGGTGAGGAGGAACTGGAACAGGCGAAGGTTCAGGTTATAGGGAGTCATTTGGTTGAGAGTGAGGGAAGTAATGAAACGGCGATTAATTTGATTATGGAGGAGTTTGCATCAAAAGGTGATGACTATTATGAGTTTAGTGAAAAGGTGAAGGCTGTAAGTTTGGATGACATTAAAAAGATGGCTAAAAACGCGGATTTTTCTAGTTTTTGTTTGGGACCTTGAGGAAAATGAATCTTTGAGATAATTAAAAGGATAAGTATTTTTTTGTATTTTTCTGGATTAAGAAAAAATATACTCTTTAAAGCTAACCTTAATTTAAAAGATTGTCGGTTTATTCTACAATAATTTTTATTAAGGGAAGATGTCTTGTATGTTTTTAATGGAAGTTGAAAGGTTTGATATGTTAGATATTTTTGAGAGGGCAGCGTTGAAATTTACGGATTCTTTTGTTGAATTGACTGGAGGTTCGGATTCTAATAAGGCCTATATTTATGGTAAGAAAAATTGTATTGATTATTGTGCGGGGCAGATGAGGAGCGAGTTAAGAAGAAGAGGGCTTGTAGCTGAGGTTTGTATGCTAAGTAATGGAGATGTTCCGGATGATGGAATTGTTTATGATTTGGATGAATATGTGATAAAGTGTGGAGGGATAAATGGAAATTAAGCATTTGGTTGAGTCTCAGCAGTTTAGTCGAGATATTTTGTTTAAATTGTTTTCTCGGGCGGATTTTTTGAGGGAAAACAATGAGGAAAGCTTGAAAGGAAAGATTCTTGCAACACTTTTTTATGAGCCTTCAACTAGGACTCGATTGAGTTTTGAGTCGGCGATGATTAAGTTGGGTGGGAGCGTTGTTGGAACTGAGAATGCTAAAGAATTTTCTTCTGTTGTTAAGGGGGAGAGTTTGGAAGACAGTATTAGAGTTATTGATGGTTATGTTGATTGTATTGTTATGAGGCATAACTTAGAGGGGGCGGCATTAAAGGCATCACAGGTAAGCAGAGTCCCAGTTATTAATGCTGGTGATGGGAAGGGGCAGCATCCGACTCAGGCACTTTTGGATGTTTATACTATTTTTCGGGAGTTTGGGAAGGTTGATTCATTAAAGATTGCTATGGTGGGGGATTTGGCTTCGGGGAGGACTGTTAGGTCGCTTTGTTATTTGTTAGGAAAGTTTGAGGATATTGAGATTACTTTTGTTTCTCCTGAAAACCTGAAAATGGGCGATGATATTAAAAAATATTTACAGAAGCACAATGTTAAATTTTCGGAGGAAACAGATTTGAATAGTGTTTTGTCTTATGTTGATGTTGTGTATATGACGAGGGTTCAGAAGGAGAGGATTAGTTTGGAGGATTATGAGAAGGCAAAGGGGAAGTATATTATTAATGGTGATAATTTGAATTTGATTAATCTTAATTCTAGAATAATGCATCCGTTACCTCATGTTGAAGAGATTGATTTACCGATTTATATTGAGGAAAATGATAAGCGGGTTGCTTATTTCAGGCAGGCGGAGAATGGGTTATATGTGAGGATGGCCTTGTTAGACATGATTTTAGGTAGTTAATATTTCTGTGAATTTATATAGTGTTTTTTTATCTAATTGTTTTTCTAAATCTTTTTTTGGCGTGTTGAAAATTGTTTTTAGGTTGTGGTAGTTGACGAGTAATTGTTTTGCGGTTGTTGGGCCGATTCCGGGGAAGGATTCGAGGATGTATTGTTTTTGATGTTGTATTGTTTTTGGTGTTTTTGTTTTGTTTAAAGAGGATTGTTTTTGTTGGCCTTTGGCTATTTGGATTAGGATTTGGGCGGTGTGTTTTTCGGATGTTGTGTTGATTATGGGGATGTTGTGGTAGAGAGTGATTGAGATTATGATTCCGTTAATTGCGTTTGGGTGGATTTTGGAATAGATTTCGTTGTTTTCTAATATTATTAGTGGTTTTTTATATTGTTTTATATTGTTTAATTGGGAGTGTAGTCGATTTGTTTTTAATGAATTTATGAGGTCTGTATGGGTTTTTCGTTCGATTGCGATTTCGCCAATTAAATAATCTCCTATCTCGAGTTTTTTTTGAAGTATATTCGCTTTTTGTTGATATAGATTTGTTAAGACAAGAGAGTTTTTCTCTCTGGTGTCAATTATTATGGGGGTGTTGGGATTTGGACAGATCTCTTTTGTTTTTTTGAATGAGAAGATGTTTTCTATTCCTTTTTTGCTCATATCTTCTCTTGGTATTGCTAAGTTTTATATATTTCTTTTTTGTGTTTTATTTATGGAGAAAACCAAACTGGGTAGAGTTCCTATGCTTTTCTTACAATGTTCGAAAAAAAGAGGTATCTCAACTATTGTTGCTAGTGTTTTAATTGTTCTTATAACTG
>CAZXBY010000013.1:0-4217 GCA_964639055.1 Candidatus Woesearchaeota archaeon | reverse complement strand
TAATTCTGCTAAAGTGTATAGTTTTTCTACTTATGATCTGAACAGTGTTGGTGAAGTTAGTGTTGTTCCAATCTATAATGTTAATGGGGTGGAAAAAGAAAGTCAAATGATAAATAGCTTAGAAAAAGTACCTGAAAGTAATTTAAGTGAAGTTGATAGGAAATTTATTGGGTTTGGATATCATGAATATGAAGGACTTGTTGCTTATTATCCGTTTACAAATGATGGAAAAGATTATTCAGGGAATGGAAACAATGGGAGTTTGGAAGGTAATGCTTATGTAAATAATAATGGTGAATTGGTTTTAGATGGGGATGATTATGTGAAAGTTTTTGACAAAGGTGATTTTGTTTTTGGTGTTTCTGATTCTTATACTTCTGTGTATTGGGTAAAAGCAAATTTCGAAGAACAGCTAACAAGTTATACTAGGGTATTAATGGAAGCAAGTGCTTTTTATACATATAGACATCCGGGTTCAAGCGATATAAGTCTGTCTGCATGGAATTCGTCTAGTGCTACTGGGAATCATTTTGTTTTACAAGAAGTGTTTGATGGAGATTGGCATCAGATTGTATTGGTAATGGATCGGGAAAATCAAAAAGCTAAGGCATATAAGGATGGTGAACAAATAGGGGGGGCACAAAGTGTTGAAGTTGATTGGTTTCCTACGTCATATTCTAATTCTCCTAATAATCATATGTATATTGGTATTCATTCTAGTATTTCTTATGGTCTTAAAGGTTCAATTGATAATGTTATGGTTTTTAATAGGGCTCTTACTTCAGAAGAAATAAACGAAATTTATGAAATTCAAAAGAAAGAATGATTATCTTATTTTTTTAAGTATTTTTTTTACTACTTCTTGTATTGGTATATTTGTTGTGTCGATGACGATGTCGTAGTGGGTTGTGTCATAGGAGTCGATGTTATAGTATTTTTTGTATCTTAATTTGTCGCTTTTTATTCTGTTTTGTATTTGTTTTTCTAATTCTTTTATTGATTTAGTTGGTTCTTCGTCTTTCCGGTTAGTTTTGAATATTCTTGTTGCACCGGTTGTTGGGGTTACTGTTAGAAAAATTTTAATTGAATTTGGTATGAAGTAAAATGAGAGTCTGCCTTCTATAACTAGATTATCTTTTGTTTTTCCGAGTTCTTTTTGATAATTGTCAATATCTGTATCTGTCCATGATTCATTTTCTCCTAATTTGTTAAGTTGATTTATACTTATTCCTTTTTTTATTGCGATTTTTCCTCGAAGGTCACCCATTGAGTAAAATTTGTAATTTAATTTTTTTGCTATTTTTTTGCCTACCGATGTTTTTCCTGCACCTGGTAATCCTGAGATTGTAATGATCATTTTAGAATAGTGTTTTTTGTTCTTTTTTTAATTTAGTGTTATTGAAATCTTTTTGGATTTCGTCTATTGCTTTATACATTCGTTTTTCTTTGTAGTAAGAGGCATAGTGATAAATTTCATCTCGTGTGTTTTTTGTTATTAGAATTTTTAGTTTGCCCTTACTTAGTCTTGCTGTTCGTCCTGCTCGTTGTATTTTCCTAATTGCTGAGGGGATCGGTTCGTAAAAAATTACCATTGAAACTTCGGGGATGTCAAGTCCTTCTTCTGCGATGGATGTTGCGACTAGAACATTTGTTTTTCCCTCTTTAAAATCTTCTATTCTTTCTTTTTGTTCTTTTTGTTTTAATCCGGTTTTTTGTCCTCTAGAATTTTCTTTTTGTGCTTGTCCAACAAAGATACTTGCATTAATTTGTGGAATTTTATTTAGTGTTTCTTGAATTTTTCTGACTGTTTCTCGGAATTGGGCAAAGATAATAATTTTTGAATTTGGTTTTTTTTCTATTTGAGTTTTTACTTGATTGTAAAGTTCTTGAACTTTTGGGTGTTCATTTTTTAATAGGGTTGCTAAAGTATAAGCTTTTGTGAAAAAGGGGTCTGAGGTTAAGATTTGAACACCACGTGATTTTTTTTCTGCTGATTGTTTATATAAGTCTCGCATGTATTCTAAAAAAGAGTTTACCGTCTGGGTTTCAATTAGTTCTATTGCATGTGAAATTTTTAGGGCTTGGGCTGTTAGGGAGACTGCTTGCATTTTATTTCCGTCTTTTGAAGTTCTTAATTCATTCATTAATCGGGATTGTAGTTTTAATAGCACTATTTTGTTTGTTGGACCGAAAAGGATTTTTCTGTTTTTTAATTCTTGAGCTTTTGAGTTGTATAATTCATCTAGTAATATTTTTATTTCTAATAATTCCGGAGGGTAATTGACTTCTATTTTTTCGAATTCTAATTCTTGGAGATATGGTTTGACATCTTTTGAGTCTCTGGTTCTTAGTTCTACTGCTTCTATTGATAGGTTTTCGCATATTGTCGTAATTGTTTTTTTGTCGCTTCCGGGGGATGCAGTTAGCGCTAATATTCTTTGATTATCTGATTGTTGTATGTATTTATGTGCGACTTTATTATATGCGTAGTTTTTGAGGCATCGGTGTGCTTCGTCTACTACTAGTAATGAAACGTCTGAGAGGTTGTATAGATTTTTTTCTAGATCATTTGCTATACATTGTGGGGTTGAAAAAATAAATTCAGCGGTTTGCCAGATTTTTTTTCTTAAATCTCCTTTTGTTTTTCCAGTGAATAATTGCATGTCTGCCCAATTTTCTGGTAATTTTTCTTGGAATGATTCTAGATGTTGTTCGATTAATGGTTTGGTGGGGGCTAATATTAAGATTTTTTGGAGGGGAAATTTTTTGAATCTTTGGATGCTTAGCATTATCGCTATTAATGTTTTTCCGGTTCCTGTTGGAAGAACTACAAGTGTATTTTTTTCGGTTGTTATTTCGAATATTGTTTTTTGATATTCTCGAGGTTCGAGAGCGAGTTCTTTCATTTTGTAAAAATGAGGGTATTGTTTATTAAAGTATAGGGGAAAAAACGTATTTTAAATTTTTTAATGAGTGTGTTTTGGAAGGGTTAGATTGAGAATGCAATGATGGTTAGTATTGCTGTTATTATTGCTGTTATTATCCATACTAGTCTGCTTGAAAATAAAACTTTTGTTCCGTCCAAGTTTCCTAATGGTACTAGTGACCATGCTGCGAAAAAGATGTTTAGTTTTGCAAAATATTCGAAGCCTAAAATATAGCTTATAATTCCTAAGATGAGATTTGTCATTATTCCGAAAAAAGCAATCATGCCAACATGCCATTCGGTCATTTTAGTGAATCTGTAGAGCCCGTGTCTTTTTGAAACTCTTTCCGGATTTGCTTTTACGTCGAATTGTAGAAGAGCTAGCCACCAGATTGTTCCGTTTGTCAATAATGTTAATAGAATTGGTACCCATGACATTGGGACTGGTTCTTTGAAATGTGCATCTTTTCTAAATCCGAATTGATATATGCTCCATGGTTTTATTGTTATATCTGATTCAAAATTATATGCTGTAATTTTTTTGACAAGTATATTTGCTGAAAGTATTAATAAAAAGGCAAGGATAGAGATATGATAGCCTATTGGGCTAAGATATGAGGTGCTTATCCCTAGTATTAATATTGTTAAAAGTATTATTGAAATTTCTTTTGTTTTTGTGTTCATGGTTAGAATAAGGTTTTCTCTTTTTTTAAATATTGGTTTTTGATATAAGTTTATGGAAATGATATGTGGGGAAAGTATGAGGGGAAAAATGAATGTCTTATGATAGAAATCTATTTAAATAGATTTTATCTTTTTAAGTGATGTTAAAGATAAAAAGAATGAGTGAATGTTTAGGAAGAAGGGTATATACCGATTCAGGTGACTTTTTTGGAACGGTTGATGGGGTTAATCTTGTTGATAATAAAATTGATGGTTGGAGGCTTCTTGCAGGGAGAGAGTCCTCGGTTATGAATTTGTTGGGGGGTGCTAGGGGGATAATTGTACCACATCAATTTATTAAAGCAATTGGAGACGTTTTTTTAATTAGTCGTAATGCGGTTCCAATTCAATCAACTTCTGGGGATGACGAACTTCCAATGGATGATAGTGATGAATTGATTTAGATTTGCTTATAAAAAGTAAATATTGGTGGTGTTGGATATATTTTTTGGTTTAAATGAGCTTGATTTTTTTATACTAAAGTGCTTGCCCCTATAATTATTAATATTTTACGGGCTCTGTCCTAAGTTCCAAAATCTAAAACCGAAAATTAGTTATTCTCTAATGT
>CAZXBY010000012.1:0-11715 GCA_964639055.1 Candidatus Woesearchaeota archaeon | reverse complement strand
ATTGTAATCGTCGCATTATAAGAGCCCACATCCAATTGATTAGAAGTATAATTAAAATAAGCAGAAGAATTACTATCATTAACCACATTAAAAATAGAACAATTTTCCCCCGTCGAACGTCCCGTCCAGGTAGCATGAGTACAATTAGTAAAATTAATACTAAAATTCAAAGGATAATGCCCTTCCTCATCATTTAAAGAAATATTATAAGTAACAGATGACCCATTCGTCGGATAAGTATAATTGTCTTCAATCGAACTAAAAGTTGGAATATCGTTCGTCGCATTAATTATAAATTCAAAAGAATCTGACACCGTAGACCCTCCCCCTTCATCTGCTTGAATTACAAACTGAAAATATCCAGTCTCATTATCATTAGTAGTATTTATTGTCAAAAAACCATTAGTAGTCAAATTAACCCAATATAAAATACTTGGATTTGATATCTCCTGATTAACACTTCCATTCCAAATAATAACATTACTATCCGTCTCAAAATCAAATACTAATACAGAAATATTACCAGAAAAATTATTAACAAAATCATGATAAAATATTGTATCTTCATTTCCTAGATAATTCACATCCCCACCAGATGCTATTATAGCACTAACAAACACCAACACACCCAACACAAAAAAAATCAACACAAAATATTTCAAACCACTAATACTCCTCTTCCCCATTTTACTCCCTCCAACTACCTTTTCATTAGCATTCACCTTCTCCATTCTCTTTACATTTACATTTTCCTTATTCATCATTCATCCTCTTTCTTTACACTTTTTAATAAATTTTTAATTTTATTTTTTCTCTGATAATTAGAAAGTTTAAACCCTTTTTCTTCCTTTCCTTCTTTGTCTTCTTTTCGTTTCTTCCCAAAAAACAATAAAATAAACCTATAAATAAAATACATCACAATCATTATTATAACTAATATCAATAACGATAATCCTATTAAAACATAACTAATAACAAAACCAGGCTCTTCAACCTCACAATAATAAGGACAAGGGCCACCACAATCAATCCCCTCTTCATTATGATTCTTTATTCCATCAGAACAAGTCGCACACAGTTTACAAGGGCCACCACAATCAACTAACAATTCACAATCACCATCATGACAATTTTTCACACCATCAAAACAACTAGGATTTTCAACAAAATGACAAATTTGCTCTCTCTCTGGCCTTGAAACCCTAAAAATATCATTTGAACAATTCATCAAATCGACACAATTCCTTATCTGAAAACCACAAATAGCATCATCCAAACCAAGTTGCCTACATTTGTCAATATCATCATAAAAATCATCTAACGATATCAAACCATTATCAAATCCTGCCTGAGCACTCAAACATTCATTCCATTTTTCACAAAACCAATTTTCATAACACCAAACCGATGCCCCACCACCACCTCCTCCTCCACCACCATCCGAAGGCGTATCACAAGGAACACCAGCAACATTAATTGTCCAACTAAAATTATCACTAAACTCGCCATCACTAACATTAACCAACATAATATGATTTCCATAAACTCCACAAGGAAAACTATATAGAAAGTTATCATTATAATTAATACTACTATTAAAAACATTATACCTAATCAAAACACCATCCATATACCAATAAACACCAACAGGATTTGAATCAGGCTCATAAACATCCACACTAAAATTAATTCCAGCCCCCATTGTCGTAGCAAAAGACGACTCATTTGGCAAATAATCTATAATCTCTGGTGCACGATTAGTATCATTCACAGTAAAAAAGAAATTTCTACAAACTGAATTAACACTACCATCATTCACACAACTAGTCGATAAATTATCATGAGAACTGGTCAATGCATTATCACTCACACAAACCTTCAAATCATACGTTCCAACCAATGTATTATTATCAGCCGTAAAATTCATAATACCAAATTCGCTAATATCAAACAAATTAAAATCGCTATTATCAGAATAACTCAAATTAAAATCTAAAAGACCATCCGAAGAAAAACCATCCTCAATATCCTCCACAACCCATTCATAATTAAAAGTTGTCCCATTCCCCCTCCTATAAATTAACTGAGGTCCTATAACTGGAGCATCAGGCTCATTATTTATATGTAGAACCTGAACAGTAATCATTTTTGAATCAATACCAACCCCGTCACTTACTGAAATATTTTTTGAATAACTACCCACATCATAATTCTCAAAAGAAAAAGGGGAAGTATAAAACTGAAAAGGGAATTTACTTTCAAACAACTTTGCAAGACTTCTTAATAACAAACGTGTGTTCGGAGGAATGTTCGGATCCATAGCTATACTTGAAGTATCTAATTCGTCATCATAATCAGTAACATTAAATGGATATTCGAAAATTTCTCCTTCACAAGCATAAATAATTTGCCCTTCATCTAAATTTATAATAGGATCTGAATTACTAACATTTACATAAAACAAAACCGACTTATTTAACGCAGCACCAAACGCAACATCTTTTGCAGAAACCGTCAAATTATTCCATCCAGCTCTAAAATAAATAGTTAAATTAGGGATATAGTATTCATCCACACGATAATCACCATAATCAGCATTATAAACAAAATATGACCAATTCGTAACATCAGAACTTGTTGTTACATTCAACTTAATCGGAAACTCGGAAATTCCTCCAACTACATTCCCATCAGTCATATTAAAATTATGCATCGAACCATTTAAAGGATTATTAATATCAAAAGCCAATTGCGTAATAATAGTTAAAGCAATCGCACCAGTACTTATAATTCTCCCTGTTTGTGAAAAAACCCTAGAAGAAGAATAAGAAACAACCCATAAGTTCATTAAACTAATTACAATAAATAATATTACTAAAACCACACTTAATACCCTCCTTTTATTCATCAACCTTAATTAACAAACAGCTTATAAAAACATTACTAAATAAGCATCTAAAAACCCAATTTTTTTGCTAAATTTTATAAACCCGAAATCACTCATAAATCCATGAGACAATTAATAACAAGATCGATCAGAAACAAACAAAAAAGAAACAAACAAATAATAATCGGAATAGCTATGATAGTCCTTTTGGTTTTCTCCACTGCAGGATTCGCACTATTTAATAAAGATTCAGAAACAAAAAAAACTACTCAAAAAATTACTATCAACGGATTCAATTTCCAAAAACAAGATAATTTCTGGATTACAACAATCAACGAACAAAGACATGTGTTCTTTTTTCTCCCAACAGAACTTAAAAATATATCAATAAACATTACAACTAGTCTATCCTCATTAAAAAATCAACCACTTTATATCGTAAATGAAAATACCGCAAGAACCCAAATAAATTTCAACCTTCTAACCCCAAATTATGTATTAAGAACCCCAAATGCCTGCCTAAACAAAGAAGAATGCACAAATGACTTCCCAATAAAAAATTGTTCAGTAGACAACATAATAATATATAAAACCTCAAATACAACAAAAATATATCAAGAAGATAATTGTATTTATATACTAGGAGAACCAATAAAAGGAACTGACAAATTCCTACAAAAAATACTAAAAATTGATTAAAACATGACAAAAAAGAAAAAAAAGAACCCAGCCAAAAAGAAAGAACCCATTCTTTCAGAAGACGAAAGAAACGAATTGAAACAAGAGGGGGAATTACCAAAAAAAAGATTAATACTCAAAGAGAATAAACAATTAATCGGTTTTATACTAGTAATAATACTTTTCTTTGCAGCATTTATAGGTCCTTATCTTTTCATACAAAGTCAAAAAACATTCACATATGCAGGAGTGGCATGGCAAACAGAACAATACGGTGAAGAAACACTTTTTCACACCAGATTCGGCAAATGTTACAAAGGAGTATGTAACGGAGCACACAACACATACCTAAAAACCGACCCCAGGAAAAACAACATTCCAGTAGATATAGGGCCCTTATCACTTTATCCTGAAATAATCATCTCCCAAAGTCCAGAAGTGTTAGAATGTTATAAACAAATTTTAGTAACCGATGCGCTATATCAAATAACAGCAGTATTTCCTTTCATAAAAAATAAAACAATAGCCATAACAAATGAAACACTAGCTAAAGAAATCAAAAAAGATTATGCAACTTGCGAAAACAAACCAGAAGAAACAACAATAATACAAGTACAATTAGGAGAAGAATCAAAAATAACATCAAAACCAGAAGATGATTGTTATTTTATAACAATAAAAAATTGTGACGATAATTTATTAGTAGCAGAAAGCTTTATACTTGAAGCAATAAAACAACTAAATGCAAAGTAACTAGTCCTCAAATCTTCATTTCTAAAGTAACATTATAATTTTCCAGCCCTTTTCTCTTATAAAATTTAACTGCTTGCTTATTTTTCGCAGTTACTAAAACTTTTACTCTCTCAACTTTACTTTTTTTACACCAACGAACAAATTTTTCATACAATAACCCGCCATACCCTTTATCCCTATACTCTTCCAAGACATACATATCATCCAACTCAGCAACATTATTAATATTCCTGTAAAACTCCTTCCCCGACATACTCGCCACCAGATATCCAATAACTTTTTGTTCCTTAACCAAGACAAATGCGCAACTATTCTTCCCCCGAATTCTTTCTTTATAAAAATTTTCTCCTTCTCTAGACAAAGACCAATCAGAATTAATCGTTTTATCATACTTCTCAAATTCTTCATCGAACAACTTCTTGTTCAAAAGCTGTATCTCATTCAAATCCTCAATCATAGCAAGCCTTATTTCAACATTCATAATTAGTAAACAACTCTCTTTATTAAAAATTTATCCCCTCCTTTTTCTCTACCATCATATTCTTTTTTTTCTTTAGATTCTTTCCTTATCTATCCTTCCACCCCTTCTTCTTCCACCTTCCTTTTTTTCAAACGCCCCAAAAACAAACTTAAAATCAGAATAAACAGGAATCGTTTTAATCTCAAATAATTTAACAATCAAAAACCATATCACAACAACAAATAAAGTCGACACAAAATACCAAACAATCCAATGAACCAAATCAAAATAAAAAGCACCATAAATCTTTACCATTAAAACAATCCTCAAAACATTAAAAACATATAAAACAATAAAAGCAAAAAAAACAATCTTCACCCTATTTATAATTTTTATATCCCTACAGCTCATAATCAAAACAAATAATAAATAAAACGCCGACCCACCAACACACGCAGAAACTAAACTAAAAACCACTCCATTAATCATAAAACCATCAACCAAAACAATTACATTAAACAAAAAACCTAAAAGAAATCCA
Organism: Candidatus Woesearchaeota archaeon; assembly: GCA_964639055.1. Taxonomy (GTDB): domain Archaea; phylum Nanobdellota; class Nanobdellia; order Pacearchaeales; family GW2011-AR1; genus JAGVXH01. The sequence goes on along the minus strand of CAZXBY010000012.1, from coordinate 6,396 downwards.
ACCCCCCTCATAGTTAAAGGTGTCAAAATAAGATAAAAAATATATAAATTCCCAAGACCAAATAATAAAATAATAAAATACCGAAAAAGTATATCCAAAAAATCATTTCTATCTCTATTCATATATATATCTAAAAAACAATTCTTTTAAACTTAAGCTCTTCTTCTTAATGCTACAGTCAATATCAAGATAAACAAAAATAAAATCAATACTATCAAAACACCTGCAATCCAATACGTCAAATCTCCACTAATACTACCAAAATCAAACAAACTAGATTCCTTTTCAGAAACACTCAAAGAAACATCCTGAACAACAGTATTATCAGTTCCAGAAACCCTAACATTAAAAGCATTAACGCCAGACTCCTTTAAATTAAAGGTAATCATAACTTCTTTTGATTCCCCAGCTCCCAATCCCAAAGCACTTGGCTGAACACTTACAAGTTCTGCCCAAGATTCATAACCATTAACAGAAACCGAAAAATCATCATCCTTATTAGATGGATTAGAAACACTAACCTTAATAACAGCCTCATTACCAACAATAACTTCATCACTTAATAATTCAGCACTAACAATAGGTTCAGGGACACTACAACTTAAAACATTAAGTTTAACGCTATAATCATCATCCAAATCATCATCAGAATTATCATCATAAGCAAGAGTATCCAATTCATCCTCATCATCATCCCAATTCCAATAAGTAATAACATCTAGATAATAATAGTTTTCACTTAAAGTCTCCGGCATATTAACAAAAAAAGAACTCTCTTTCTTTTTAGCAGATTTAAAATTATCAATAACAATTTTTTCATTTATTCCCAATTCACTATTATAAAGCTGAACTAAAACCTTTTCTTCCTTATCATCACCAACATTATAAAGACTAAATACAAATTCAACATTTTCTTGAGAACAAACAACTGACAAACTATTAGAATAATCTTTTACAATTATTCCACTATCGAATTCATTTTCAACCTCAATCTCTGCATAATAAATAGAATCCCCATAATCATCTAATTCACCATCCTTAGATATACATTGATTTTCTTCATCACCATCAGAATAAACCATAACATAAATTTCATAATTACCTTCATCTAAATCAATTGGAACTTCACTAATAATAAAAGATGCAGATTCAGTATCCTTACTCTTAATCTTTCCAATATCAAATTCACTATCATCCAATTCAAAGTCATCAGTAACATCATCGCCATCTCTCATAATTTTTAATTCAACCATTACATCATAAATCGAATCGTCATCATTAGTATTTTTAACATCAACATCAATTGTTATATCATCCAATGGATTCCAAAGATCATCATCGCCTTCACCATTATTATTAATATCAAATGCTTTAATGTCCAAATCACCAACCTCAACTGTCCCCTCACTCTCACAAAAAGATATTTCAGGAACATTAGAACTTAAAACCACACTCAAATCCTCAATTTTATCAGTCAAATCAGAAGCATTATATACACTAGCAGTTAAAGTCCTAGAAAAAGAACCAAAATCTTGACTACTAGAAACAGTCAAATTAAACTCGAAATCCTTTTGACCACCATATAATATAGCATCATCATTGGCAGTTAGTAAAGTAAACCCACTTCCACTAAAACTTAAATTAACACCATTTGTGTAATTGGAATTAGTATTTTCAACTTGTACTTTAACAATATAAACTTCTCCTGCTTCAACATTACTAGGTAAATTATCGATAACACTCAAAGAAAAATTATTAGCACTAACGACGGATAAACCAAATAAAACTAAGGCAAATACACTCAACATTGCTAATCCATTATTTCTCATTGTTGTAACTCTGTAATTACACTTTATAAGGTTTTCTATAGTACAGGGGTATAAAACAAATTTTATTCTTTAAACCCATTAAAAACCTAACAAAGAAATATTTAAATATACAAAGTATTATCCATTAACATGGTAAAATCACGAGAAAACCTCATAGGAGCATATGCATTTTTAATCGGAGTAATCCTTGCAATAATCCTAGGCGTATCAACCCAAACGCTCACAAAGCCAAATAGTGTTTTCTACATTATCCTGGTAGTGTTAGGTATAGTGATTGGCTACCTCAATTCCGGAGAAAAGGAGTCAATGACCTTCTTATTCGCAAGTATCGCCATAGTAATCGTAGGTGGTCAAGGTAATTCTACGTTAGTTTTCATGTCTAACCTAAGTCCCGTCCTTTCTATCCTAAACAATGTACTAAGGGCTTTATTGGTACTATTTATCCCTGCAACGGTTATTGCTGCATTAAGAGTAGTCTTTTCAACGACAAAAGTCTAAAGACTATAAAACAATTTAATGCACAGATCTTCATCAAGCATTAAAGGTAAATCCAAAGCATTTTTCGGTTCAATCCACTTAAAATCTTTATGTTCTTCTTCACGAATTTCAACATCAAAAAAGTCTTCAATAACCTCATGAAATATATGATAAATAAAATCGTACTCTGGGAAACAGACATAAAGTTTTCTGAAATACATCGGATTCTTTAAACTCAACCCCGTTTCTTCATAAACTTCCCTAGAAATGGCCTTTACGATATCTTCACCAGAATCAACCTTCCCAGCAGGCCCCGCCCAACTATTACCTTGAGGCTTATGGTCCTGCCTATGCAGCATCAATATCTTACCTTCATGCTCAACAAAGCAACTAACAACTTCGAAAGCTGAACTAAACTCCTCTGGTTCATTCTCGTAAATCATTAATAAAAGAACAAATATCCTAATAAAAAACTTTCGTTAAATTCAACATTTAAAGAAATTCCAAAACATCTTGCAGATTAATTATTCTATTATCATCTCTAGCTAAACCAAAACATGCAGTATTCACGAACATGCCTATATCTGTATAATTTTCGAACTCGTTAACATCAATGTTATCCGCTTCAAAAACATAAACTATCTTTCCCATTTTAAGAAATCTCTCCTTAACTTCATTTACCATCTTGAAATTCTGTCCCCACTTTACCGAAACAAGAAGACCAACTTTATCAGCAAGCAAAAACTTCTTCTTCTTCCCCTCCAATTTTCTAAAATAATCAACAATATCTTCTTTCTCAACCACATCCATACTAACCGAATTAAACACGAATATCTCACGATTTAATAAAATAGCATTATTAACAGCATGAAACTTTCCATCACAAAGAAGTAAAAGGACATCTGCTTCCTTTGAAAAAGCAGAAGCATTACACCCCAAAACATGACCAGGATAAAACGCCCCCTTTTTCACAATAACCTTTCTCCCTTTTTTTTCCAAATACTTCTTAACCAATTCAATTAAATCAAGATACTGAACAGTCCCTGCCAAAGAAACATCCCCTTCAGGCAACCCATCCAACACAGAAAAATCTACATCATTCAAATCAAAAAATTTCCTACACTCTATATATAACACATTATCCATAAAAACAACAATAAAATCACTCTTTTAAGATTAACTAAAACATTTCAACATCATCTTGAGGGACAGAATTTGCAACCTCAGTCACACCCTTCTTAATATCAAAAACCTTCGAAGGAGTAGCAATAACTGTATTCTCTCCAAAACCAGCAATCTTACCATCCAAAGCCTCAACAGTTTTCTTAACCTTAGAAATAGCTCTCTTCAACTCCACAATATCTCTCTGCTTCAAAGGCCTAATATCAATAACAACAATACTATACCCCTCTCTTAATGCAGAAAGAATAGGATTTATATCTTCATAATTTTTCAAAACAAAAGTCTTAATATAAATCTTAGAGTCCGATTTCTCTTGATCTAAATCAATTTCAATAAACTCACTAGCAGATTCAACCTCTTCACCTGAACCACTCATCATTCTTTTAAATCTATCAAACACCATAATAACTTATCCAACATTTCACTATTTAAATATTTATGTAGTTTAATGGTTTCATTAAAAAGCTTCCAACATAATTCAATCATTTATAAAATTTATCGAATAAAAATCAAACAAGACCTCTTCATAACTCCCATTCTAAAAATACACATTCAAAATAATCCTAACCCTGAATTTTCTTCAAAACTTCATCCCTCAAAGCCTCAATCTTCTCAGAGAACTCTTTTTCCTGACCAATAATAGTCTCCATTCTTTTGCTAAGCAATTCTTTTTTTCTATTCATATCATCCAAAATTGTTTTCTTGTCTGATTTAATAACTACCTGTCCACCAACAATTCTAAAAACTTCGCCTTGAGATTTTTCAACTTCACTAACAACCAAATCAGCTTCATTAGCTTCCATACTAAAAGCATTCTTCTGCATCAAAAGCTGTTGAAAGCTCTGCTCCAACATCTGTAATTGCTGAATCTGCCCCTGAGTTTCCTCATCTAAATTACCAAAAGGATTAGCAGGATTCATTGTAGCCTCTTCATTAGAACCACACTTTTCATCTCCACAACCACACTTTTCATCTCCACAGCATTCATGATTTTCTTCCATATTAAATCGCCTTAACCGTTTTCATTTTATTTCTTGATTTATAAAATACCCTAGAATTACAACTTGGACAAACGAAACGCTTATTCAAATCCGAAGACTTTAAAGACTTTCCACAATGAAAACATTTGTACGCTGCCATCTTATTTTAATATAACAATAAATTTAGTTTTTAAAACTATTTGTTTATTGTAAATACCCCTCCCGCAAAAACTTTACCACACTTAGTACAATCCCAAACACCCTTTGATTTTCTCTTTATACGCCCACCACAAAAAGGACAATCCTGCCTCTTTCTCTGTTTCCTTTCCACATTTATAAGTTTCTCCTTAATCTTACCATAGCCAGCTCCAAAACGACCAGCTGCTCCGATTTTTTTTCTTTTTACTGCCATTGTATTATTATTCTTTTTTACCTCAATGGGGCCACCCAGATTTGAACTGGGGTCGCGAAGTCCCAAACCTCGAATCATACCAGGCTAGACCATGGCCCCTTGATTATGATTTAACCGAATTTTACATTAATAAAGTTAATTATTTTTTTTCTTTCTCTTCAGCCGCCACTTCATCAGCAACCTTTTCTTCAGCTTGAACCTTCTCAATTTCCGCAAAATATTCTTTCAACTCTTTAGCCTTTTCTACATCGACTTCAGTCTTCACTGCTTTAATCATAGCATCATATTTACCCTCATTAAAATCTACCATAATATCTTTTATTTCTTTATTATCAACTAATACACCCATTGTCTGGCATGTTCCAAGAACACTTTTAACAGACGAAACAAACTCATTAGAAAGCATATTATCATGTTTCTGTTTAGCAACAGAAATAACCTGTTCAAAAGCTAAATTACCAATCCTAACCTTCATCCTCGCAGCACTCCCCGTCTCAATGCCAAGTTCCTTTTTTAACAACTCAGAAGTTGGTGGAGACAAAACCGTAATTTTAACTTCCTTACTTTCCGAATCAATATCCAAAACAACAGGAACATTTATTCCCTTAAACCCGACTGTCTTCTCATTAACATCACTAATAATTTTTCCCAGATTCAATCCCATAGGACCAAGTTGCTGAGCAATAGCCGGACCTGGAGTCATCTTCCCTCCCTCAACCAAAAGTTTTACTGTAACCATATTATTTTATTCAAAAGAATTCTTTAAAAAGTTATTCCTCCAATTCCTCCCTTCTAATAACCCTTAAATTGTCAAGTTTAACCGTAACAGGTATTGGAACAGCCGCACCAAGAAGTGAAACTACCGCTTCTCCAGCCACCTTGTCAACTCTAGAAACCTTAGCTTTTTCATTCTTAAATGGTTCACCAATAATCTCGACAATATCACCTTTCTCAATCTTAATCTCACTCGCAACCGGTTCAAGCATCTGCTTAATTTCATCATAAGTAATTTGATGTGGCAAAATCCCTTTAACATAAGGCAAATTATAAACAGCTTCTTCAGCATGCTCCCTATCAGGAGATTCCAAAAAAACATATCCCCTTAAACCATGTGGCCTTGCAATAGCATAAATTCCAATCTTCTTTTTATTAACCTTATCAGCAATCATACCCAAAGCCTTATCCTCATTATTAGTAGTAACCTTAACAACATAAATTACAGAATCATATTTTTTATCATCTTCCTTTCTTTCCTCAAGTTTCCGCTCCGCCTCAGCCTCTTCCTTAGCCAATTCTTCCGCAGCTTCTTTTTCTACTTTGGCCTCTTCTTCAGCATCCTTCGCTCCCTTAATTATAGGAGCCTCGACTACATCCGTACTCAAACTTTCATCATCTAAATAATCAAACTCATCTTCAAATCCAATTGCCATATTATTTTTTTTAAAAAAGCTATAATAATAATATTACGCTCCAACTAGCCCTTAAAAATCAAGAACTAGAATAGTAAATAAATAAT
>CAZXBY010000011.1:0-12151 GCA_964639055.1 Candidatus Woesearchaeota archaeon | reverse complement strand
ACAATTTTCATAATAGCTTCAATTGTAATTATAGCAGGTATAGCAACAATATTTTTCTTTGTCAATAAAAGTCAATCCAGTTCAGCTTCTGATGATTACTTTAAAAGTCAGGCGATTGGGGCACAAGTAGATAACATTAGGGATTATACAGCAGATTGCATAGATTCAGTTACAAAAGAATCTCTAATTCTAGTAGCAATGCAAGGAGGATATTATAACGAACCATCTCGTTCATTTAGTTACGCTCCAATATTTTTCCCATATTATTATTATGAAGGCCAAATAAACTTGCCAACTCTAAATGATATACAAAAAGAATTAGGAAAATCAGTTAACGAAAAAATTGTTGAATGTCTTAATAGTGCAGATTTTGCAGGATACAATCTTAATTATAAGAATCCAAGAACAAATGTTGTTATTACAAAACAAAATGCTTTTTTTGAAATAGACATGCCCGTCGAAATAGAAAAAGAGGGACATAAAATGGTTCTAGATTTAGAAGATTTTTCAACAAATCACAATTCCAGTCTTTATGACATATATGAAATAGCCAAATATATTACTAATTCCCATAAGGAAGATAGCGAGTACTATTGTATAAGTTGTGTCGCCGATATGGCAAAAGAACGAGACCTCTATGTATATTTATTCCCACATATAGCAAATGAGTTAATAACAGGAATAATGATATACGAAAACACAACAGGAATAGCCGACCCATATAGCTTTGTGTTTTTTAACAAATATACCGGCGACGAAAAAACTCCAAAATTAAATGTTTAGTTGTAAATTACAAATCTCTCAGAGTAGATAACTCTGGTTTAATAATAGATTTTGTTATTGTAATTTAATATTTACGTTTCCGTAAAGTTATTAAATTTACTTATCCCTAATTTAAGAATGAAAAAAGAAAATAAAAAAAATAAAAAAACAGAATCTAAAACAGAGAAAAAAGATTTAAAAAAAATTCTTAAAAAAGTTAGTCTCGAAGAAAAAGGAACCTCGCTTCCAATAGGGGAGTCTCAATCAAAAGAAACTTCACAAAAAAAGGAAGAAATAATACAGCCAATTGCCGAAGAAATCCCAATAGAGGATTTTTTTGCCCAAGAAAAGATAAGGTTAGCTCCAGAAGACTTAATATTACAACAAAATGAAGAATTGCCATTTCAAGTTCTAGAAGAAACAATCAAAGAAGAATACCCAGAAGAAATTTCTTCAAACAATTTATACTCAGGGCCCAAAGAAACAATATCTTATGAATCAACTTCTACAGCCTACAATCCAACAAATTCAGATTTATATAGTGAAACAGGCGGTGAGGGATATACTTCAAATCAAGAACAAGGACAAAATAGTCCATACGATGCAACAGATTCATTTTACGAGCCAGGTAGTTCAAATAAAGATGAAAAAGTAGGGGAAATCAGGGATACATCTTCTTCGGCACTTGAATCAAAATTCATAAAAATGGCAAAGGGACAGAAGAAAAATAATTTTCAGTCTCAGAGATATTAGTTTTTTATTCATATGTTTTAATAAGTTAATCTTTTTTTCTAACCTTCATTTAAATATATTTTTCTTCTTTTTATTTCAATTCCAAGTTATCCTTTTTCATCTTACGCTATTAAGAAAGAGGAAACGAAGAAAACAACTAAAATATTTAGGAGAAACAGAGGAAAATAAATTTAAAAAGAAATTAAGTTAGAATTGCCACTTTAAAAATCATTATTTTTAATTTTGTCTTCTAATAACATTTAAATAATAAGATATACTATTCAACAATGAGGTGAAAAATGGTAGACGCAAGTTATGAATCTTTTTATAAGGGAGGGTACTCTTCACTTAATTCTGAGTATGGAAATTTTGTAGGTTACAGGTTGCCTGCTGGCCAATTAGCACAAACAACGAATCCAGCAACAGCAAATCAATTAGATGAAACAGTAAAAACCCTAAAAACAGGAGTGAAAGCAATAGAGATAGAAATGCTTGCAGTAAATGATGTTGACCAACAAATACCTATGCAACACTTCAGAGAAATGCGAGCCTTAATGAAACTTTCAGGAACAAAAGCGTCTTTACATGGACCAGTATTAGACCCATCTGGCTTCTCGCAACAGGGAACAGACGACATGGAAAGAATGAATGTAGAAAGACGATTCATTGATGCTATGCAAAAAGCTAAAGAGCTAGATCCACAAGGAAATATCCCGGTCGTTTTTCATGCTTCAAATGGAATGCCCGGCCCTCAAATAACAATAAATAAATCAAAAAAGCCTGGAGAAGAAGGAAGACTAATAATTCAAAAAGATTTTGCAATTAATAGAGATACCGGTCAAACAGTTCCACTAAAGCGAGAAAAGAAATATTATCCAGGGATGCACGAAACATTCAAGGAAGGTGGACTAGAACAATCTCCAGCGCAACAATTAGTATCAGTTAATACAACCGAATGGGAGAACAAAATGACCGAACTTGCCCAATTTAATAAGCTTGCTGATGAAGTAATAGGTAACGCTCCTCATTACTTCAAAGATTATCAAAATACGGTTATGACAACAGAAGGTCCCATTGACAGAGAGACAAAAGAAAAACTTCCAGAGTTTACCCCTGAACAAAAGAAAAACTATCAGAAAATGCGTGACGCCAACATTTTTTTAGAGAATGTTAATATGAATTTTACAGGAGCATTCAATAAAGCTTACGAATATGGTTCCGACGAGCAAAAAGAAGCACTAACCGGACTATCAAAAGACTATGCAAAAAGAATCGATGGATTAAGAGAAGGTGACATAATGCAACCAGTCAAACATCAAAATGCTCTAAAAATTGCAATTGAAGAATTAAATAAGATTACTTCAAGAGTTAACCCAATGACATTAGAACGAGACAAGAATTTTAGGGCGCCACAATTATATCAATCAGCTCAAGATTTTGCACTAGAAAAATCATCAGAAACATTTTCTAATGTTGCTCTTGAGTCATACAAGGATTACGGGAAAAAAATGCCAATAATTGCAATAGAAAATTGGGCTCCAGGAACAGCCTTCAATAGAGCCGAAGACTTGAAAAAATTAATAGAAGAGTCAAGAAGTAAATTTGCAGATAAATTACAAAAAGAAAAAAAGATGTCAGCTTCTCAAGCAAAAGAGATAGCAGAAAAACAAATAGGTGCAACATGGGACGTAGGCCATGTAAACTTACACAAAAAGTATGGTTTAACCGACGAGGATATAATAAGAGAAACAGAAAAAATAGCACCAGTCTTAAAACATTTACACCTAACAGATAATTTTGGATTCACTGATAGTCATTTAGTTCCAGGAATGGGAAATGTTCCATTCAAAAAACACCTAGAAAAATTAGAAAAAGCAGGAGTTTTAGATAAAGTAAGAAAAGTTGTAGAAGCTGGTGGTTATATTCAACAAATAAGTCAAAAAGGAGCGCATGGAGAAACAATCTCCGCATTCTCTTCCCCGATATATGGTGCAAAAATGGCTTCATATTGGAACCAAGCACAAGGTGCAATGGGAAATTATTTTGGAGGATATGGTGCAATTAATCCATCAAATCATCATACAATATATGGCGCAGGATTTACAACTCTTCCAACGGAACTTGGAGGAAATATTCCAGGTGGTGGTTCAAGATTTACTGGGAATTCAACTGCATAAAAAACAACTAAACATTTATAAAATATAACTACTATTTATTAATGAAAAGAGAGGTGAAGATGGTATCAAAAAAGAACACTAAAAAACTAACAAAGAAAGTAAATTCTCATAAAAAAGGCTCATATAAAGTATCTGCCACTAAAAAATCTCGTAAAAAAGAATTACACAAAGCGGCTTCTATTAAAAAATCTCATAAAGTGAAATCTCATAAAGCAAAGCCACATAAAAAGGTCACTAAAAAAGTCACACAAAAAATTTCTAAAAAAATAAATATTACAAGCTCATCCTCTCAAAAGACAATGAGCCTTGTTTTAGAAAGAGATATAGCAATGGATTTTGCTTCAAAAGTATATAAAGAGTTCGACACACTAGTAAAATCAGTTATTCTTTTTGGTTCATCCGCAAAACAAGAAGCAACAACAAGGTCTGATATTGATATAATAATAATAATTGACGATGTTTCAGTCAGGTTTGACGACGAATTAATTGCTTGGTATAGAAAAAATTTAGGAAGAGTTGTCGCTAAAAATAGATACATAAAACCATTACATATTAACACAGTAAAATTATCAACGTGGTGGCAAGATTTATTGAGAGGAGATCCAATCGTAGTAAATGTATTAAGATATGGAGACACACTAATAGACTTCGGTGGATTCTTCCAACCATTAAAACTTCTACTTAAAGAAGGAAAAATAAAATCAACACCAGAAGCAATTTATACATTGTTAGAAAGAGCGCCGACTCATTTAGCACGAGCACGAGGTGCAACCCTAGCAGCAATTGACGGAATGTATTGGTGTATGGTTGATGCTTCTCATGCCGCCTTAATTTCAGCAGATATAATGCCACCATCACCAGAGAAGATACCAGATTTTTTAACAGAATATTTCGTAAAAAATAAACTATTAAATAAAAAATATGTAGGATATTACCAAGAAATTCATTCAATAGCAAAAGAAATCGTTCATGGAAAACGAGTTGAGGTTTCTGGGAGATATATTGATGAATGGTTTGTCAAGGCAGATGAATTCTTAAGAGAAATGGCGAAATTAATTGAAGATGTTATAAGAAGTAAGAAATAAAATTATTAAAAAAATAAAAAACTATTCTTACTTAGAATCATTACCATTATTCTCTTTAGCTCTTTTTTTAGCCATTTTTTGATTAATACCTTGAATGGAAGGCCTAATTATTCCTTGGTACATGTCGTCAACTATTTTACAATCATCATATTCTCCAAGTTTTGAAGACTTATTCAATTCTGCTCTCTGTTGTGCAGTTAATGGTTCTCCTCGTTCATTGACATCTTTTTGCATTTTTTTATCCAATTTAACCTTTTCATTAGCTTTCTTCTCAAGACCACTCTTAGTTGTCGTAATAAATTTCTTAGCACCAATCTTACCAATAGCTAAAACAGCTCTCTCCTGAGCAATTGATTTTTGAACTTCTAAATAACCATTAGGATCCATAGCAACATATACAGCAAAAATTCCTCCTTCTTCCATTGCTTCATCTAATACCTCGTTAGGCTTGTCACCTATATTTTCTATTGTCTTAATAGCAGAATATGCCGTATCTCTTGCTATTTCATATGGGTCGGCGTGTTCATCGTCAATAGGTTTTTTTAAGGGATTTGTAGGAACATGATTTACAGCAAAATCCATTAATCTATCATCATCAAGTTCATCAAGTAACTTACTAAAATGCTTCTTTGTATAAGTCATAAGAGTCTTTGAACGTAATATATCTCCATGTTCTTTAGCATAATCAGCTTCCTTCCCAACTCTTCCTCCAAGATTTTCACCAGTTAATTCTTCATATGCCTCTAAGCCTTCAGTTGTTGTAATATCAACTTTATGTGCTTCTTGCATATATTTTACAGCATCCCTAAAAGATTCACCATTATAACTATGAGGTTTAACACTAAATCCCCCCTCTATAGAAATATCTACTATTTTTTCTAATGGTGTTGTCATACCTTAATCAAGTAATGAATATTTATAAAGCTTTTGGTAGTATGTCACTATAAAGTAACAATAGGATAAAAAGCTTAATAAATCAACATTTGACCTCTAATTAAAAATATCTTCAGTTTTCTTCTTATTAATACCATCTTCTGGCTCAACAGGTTCATTGTCTGGCCTCTCGGTCTCTTGTACTCTACTTTCAATAGGTTCTTTTTCTTCATTAGCCGGATTTTTAATCTCTTCACTAATAGGCTCACATACCAAACATGAATCTTTAGGTTTTTCAGAAATGGGTATCTCTTTTACTTCATCTAATTCTTCTATTCTTGCAGGAGTCTTAATGGTATCCCTAATTTCTTCCATCTCAGGTTCATGCGATTTATTAACTTTAGTTTGAGCCTCAACAACCTCTCTATTTTGCACACTTTTTTCAACCTGTGCTTCCGCATTATTATTAACAATATTTTTATCTCGCACATTAACGTCCTCTGCTCTTTCATTTTTTCTTTCATTATTATTTACAACGTTTTTATTTTGAATATTACAATCCTCGCGTTTTCCATTTTCATTACCATGATTCCTCACATTAACATCCTCCACCCTTCCATTCTCTTTCTCATTTCCATGCCAATGTTTTTTATGCTTGTTTTTCCCATGAAATTTGTTTCTATTTCCTCCCTTCTGTCCATCATCCCCTTTAGAATGAAATTCAGTAACACCATCTTTATTCATTTCTTGTCCACCTTCATGGACTCTCGCTTCTTCGTCCTCGTTTTTATTAGACACATGTTTTTGAACAGGATTATTATTAACCTTTATTTCAACTTCTTCATTTTCCATCTCAACCTTAGTATTATTTGATTTATTTCGATTTTCATTGCTCACATTATCTTTTTTACCTCCCCATTTTTCTAGGTCAGCCACGAGTTCGCTAATTTTTTTTGCAGAGTCAGCATTAACACTAATTGAATCAATTCCACATTTAACTAAGAACTTAACCATCTCAGGATTGCTTCCTGCTTGACCACAAATTGAAGTTTCAACTCCAGCCACCTTACACTCTCTAATAACTCTTGAAATTTGTTTTAAAACCGCCCAATTCATCTCATCATAAATATACTGAACATCCTCATTCCCCCTATCAATTGCTAGAGTATATTGAGTTAAATCATTAGTTCCAAATGAAATAAAATCAATTTTTTCAGCGACAATGTCTTTAATTAAAATACTTGCAGCTGGAGTCTCAATCATTACACCAAATAGGATTTTTCCTGTACATCCCTCTTCATCAAATATTGTTCTGGCCTTTTTTACCTCATCAACGCTAATGACTTGTGGAAACATAATTCCAAACTTATGACCGATATCGCATAACGATTTAATAGCTCGAAGTTCTGCTCTGAAAATTTTATCATGTTTCAAAGAAAAACGAATACCATGGTTACCAAGCATAGGATTCTTTTCAATATCTTCAGGAGCTCCCTCTAAATTTGCATATTCATCACTTCTAATATCACTGCTTCTAACCCAAATAGGTTTACCAGAAAAATTTTCAGCAATCTCTTTTAGCCCCTCTTTCAATATTCTCTCATATTCATCCAAAGTCCCATTTTTTTCATGACTCAAAGGATGCTTCCCAGAAGTGGCAATTAGTCCTTCAAGCCTAATCAACCCAACTCCATCAGCATTGGTTTTAGCGGCTCGTTTTGCAAACTTAGGCAAATCAACCATTACCTTAATTTTTGTTTTTGTCTCAACAACAGGTAAAATCTCAACACTTTTATTCTCTGCAACCCCACTAAAAACCTTCCCATTAAATCCATCAACTGTAATTTTCATGCCATCCTGTAAAACATCAAGTGCATTTTGAGTGCCAACAACTGCTGGAATTCCCATTTCTCTAGAAACAATAGCAGCATGTGCTGTTATTCCACCTTCGCTAGTTACAATAGCTGCAGCTTTTTGCATTGTCATAACCATATCAGGATTAGTCATAGTAGTAACCAAAACATCTCCATCCTTAACCTTAGATAAATCCTCCATAGACTTAATTATCTTAACAACACCACTGGCAACACCTGGAGATGCAGCAAGCCCTTTAGTTAAAATTTGACCATCAATCTCCTGTGAAACCAACTCCTTCTTTCCTAAAGTTGTTATTGGCCTAGTCTGTAAAATAAAAATTTCATTATCTTCAATAGAAAATTCAATATCCTGTGGAACATCATAATGTTCCTCTAATTTAATCGCATAATCAGCTAACTGTTTCAACTCGTGAGTTTTTAATACCCTTTTAGAAGAAACTTCAGGTGTTAATTCAACAGTCTTTGTTTGCCCAGAAGATGTTCGAACAACCGCTAATTTTTTATCACTAATCTTTTCATCTTTCACTTCAAACTCTCTTGACAGAGTATGCTGGTCTGGTTTTATTTTCCCAGAAACAATTCCTTCTCCAAGACCAAAAACTGCTTCAATTAAAACATCATCACTCAGGTTAACAGGATGCTTTGAAAATATAACTCCACTTTTTTCTGCATTAATCATTTTCTGAACAATAACAGCAATACCAACTAAGTCCTCAAATCCTTTTTTCTTTCTATAAAAAATAGATCTTGCAGTAAAAATTGAAGCAAAAACCTTTTTTACACTTTCAATCACGTCCTCATTTCCTTTTATATTAATAAAGGATTCCTGTTGTCCAGCAAAACTTGCATCAACCAAATCCTCAGCTGTAGCACTAGATCTAACAGAAACAAAAATAGGTTCCCTAGCCGATCTTAAAATAGCAAGGGCCCCAGGAGACCCACTTAAACCATCCAAATCAATATTAAAATGATCATACGATTCCAAAATCTCTTGTCTTAACAAGCTAGGCATAGTAGATTCAATAATTAATTCCTTAATCTCTAATGATCTTTTCTGTAATTGTGCAGTATTATCAACATCAAGCCCATGCAAAAGGTCTTTAATTTTGTCCTCCAATTTAGCCTCCTTTATAAAATAAAAAAAAGCATCAGTAGTCACAACAAACGCCTGAGGAACAGGATATCCAGAATTAAACATTTCGCCTAAATTTGCTCCCTTACCTCCAGCAATTAAGACATCTTTTTTAGATAAATCACTCAACCACTTTATATAATCGGTCCTCATTCTCTTAGTTATTCGGCGATTATATTATATAAATGTTTTCGTAAAGGTTTTTTCATTTATAAAAAGTTTCAACTTTTCTAATCGATTTTTACGAAATTTTTTTTAAGATAATCCTTTTCTTAGAATAAGAATTCCAATAGCACAAAGCATATACTGCAATATATATATTTTAGTATATATAAAATGCCAAAAAAAAAGCACCCAAAAAAGGAAATTATAATGAGTGCTTTTTTCGATATAGGTTTCAGATTTATCTGACGCTTGTTCTGCAAAATTCAATCCTACCTCCTCCCAGTTTTGAGATCGAGTAACCTGCCACCAGCATCAAACCTAAAACAATATGGTCTTCCGTCACGCTCCATAATATCTTCAAATTTTCGAACAACATTGAAAGGAAGGTTATATTTCTTCTCAGTAAATATATCATCTCCCCCAATTCTATCAAACCGGATTTCGATTTTTTCAATATTGTTGCCAGCAATAAACGAATGCCACATATATCCGCCGTTTGGATGAGCGTGATGTCGAGTTTTCCAATCGCTCCACTTTGGCCCTTCTTCGCTAATGGAGTCGTTTCGTAACACCCTGAGTTGATAGTCAAGATGAACGGACGTTCTGTTGTAAATCGTAACTACCGCTCTCACCAAAGGGCTTTTCGCCGAAGTCTCCGAAACAAAATCACTGAAGAAAATGGCCACTACGAGCAATACGACAGTTCTCATGATATTCATCTCAACTTCTCCTAAGAAAGGTTTACAAGAGTGAACTAAAAAAACAAAAAACCAAGGTCTTTCGCTCTTGGCTATACCGCGCTCACTTCTACATGTATTATGTAGATTGAGTATTCAAAGCTATCAATAGCTTTGGGATTGATTAGCCCTAGCATTAATGCTTGAACTTCTTCGGTCGAATGCACATCGCATGAAGTCCGACCAAAGCAATCGGGATTCCGAGAAGAAGAAATGTAACCGAATTAGTCACATCCCCGTTCTCCGTAGTCGGAAGCAGATAGACCAACTCCGGTACATATCGTCCCAGAAGAAAAGTCAGAATGACTGCACCGACAAAGACAAACAACAATCGTCCTCTCATTTACTACTCCTCAAGTAAAGTGAAAGCACCAAAGTGCAAGTAACTATTTTACCGCACTAAGAAGCAGAAACTTTAGAAAGCTCATAGTCCCAAAAAGGAACCAAAACCCAAAAACAAGCAAAAGAATTAGAATGCCACTTGTTTTTTTCTCCTCGAATAAGAATGGCCTGTTCATGAGTCTAAAGCGTTTCCATCGGATTTTGAGATTCAAGATCCAATTTGAAGGTTGCTCTGTTTCGTGCCGACTCTGAATCATTCAAAGTGATTTTCACACCCAAGCATGAAATCGTAACCGATGATCCAACCGAGAGGCAGACAGATCTCCCAAAAAGACCTTGGTGTGCGGCGATGGGCTCCTCTCCAAAACTTGCGCTACCAGAGAGTGATAAGTTCACTTCGCCGACTTCAACTTCGTTCATCCTTGGGAAAACGAAGATGAACTGAGTCACCTTGTTTCTTGTCTCCGAAACAATAATTGTGAGATCCTTCGCAATACACCACTCACTTCCTTGCCCAAGCGTAGTAATCATCAGAATCCTCCTATCATACTAACTGATTTTAACTGTCGTCAATATCCCAAAAGCCTTTCCACTTTGACATTAAATCTGACCCTTTGACTTTATTTTTACCCCTCAGGGTATCTGGCCAACTTTTTTGTCTCATAGTAGAGGCTTTTTTTATCTCACAGAATAGCAGTTGTCGGCAACTTGTTCCACCAATCCATATTTGGGAACAAAGAAGTATTCCAATAACCACCACTCTTTCTCATAGGAATCGCAGGAACGAATGAACCAATTTGGTCCGTTTGCAAACCACACTCAAGAAAAAATATCCCATCATCCTTAAGCTTATCGATATTGACCTCCTCTTTCTCTGCCGCACAGCTTGCACAAAGTAGTCGTGCCGAACAACCAAAGTCAAAAATGTTACGCCATAATTTGTATCCAGAAGCATCACACCCAGAACACACATAGCTCCTTAAATCATCCATGAAGCCTTTCTCCTTACAGAGAACTTTGTTTTTTCATTCCAGTCCAAAAAGTCCTCTACATCTCTCCATGGACTTTTGCCCTCTTTTTCTTTACCCACAAAAAAGGCAAGAGAATAATTGCCCAGACAAACAGTACGAATAGAAATGATGACCAGCCAGAACCAAATGTTGAGAAGATGTATATAGTCCCCATAATCACCCAAAGAATCTTCAATGTTAGAATCGATAAAGACCTCAATTTCTTAATGAGTTTTACTTTCCCATGTTCTCCTTCTAGAATCACAACAATAATGAATTCAGAAGGTCTTCGTTCTAAACTCAAATTGTCTAAAGTCCTCTGCTAAATAATCGGAGGAGCATTCTTATTAAAAGCAATCATTTTTTTATCATTCTCCTTTCCTTCTTAAGATTATAGAATTATGATACAAAAAGAACAAAGCAACTAAACCACTTTTGGCCTTTATTTCTCTAGCCTCTTAGTTGACGCTGATTAGTTGTTGCCATAATAGTCTAGTTGCTTTGTTATAACGATGCTCTCTTCTCATACTCTGCAATTCACTGATAACAAGCCTAGGCAGAACCTAAACTCTTTTCAGAGTGTTCCAGCGAATTCGTCTATCCTTGCCTTGAAAAACTATCACCTTGTGGCCATTTTTCAGCCCAATGCGATATTGTTCAGGAACAGAAACTTTCCGTTCGCCAGACTTAAGAAAGAATGTCTTTCTCCTTTCTGAGACAGAGATTCTCCCCGAAATCGTCCATTTTTTTCGAGAAGATGTCAAAACTGCAGAAGCCATAATAATCTCCGTATTACATACCTGCTTTTCTAAGGGCTTCAAACGAACATCGCTTGAAAAAAAGCCCTAACGAAGCCTCTCCCTTATCTGTGCCTCGTCCTGCCAAAAACAACAAAGCAACTAAACCACTTTTGGCCTTTATTTCTCTAGCCTCTTAGTTGACGCTGATTTATTTTTGCCATAGTGATCCAGCTATTTTGTCAAAACCTTCATCTAGTCTTCCGTCTCCTGTGTTTTGCTTCTCTTAATCGCATTAAACACTTCGCTACGATGCACAGGAATTTCCCTTGGTGCCTCTACTCCCAAACGAACTCTCTCCCCCCTGATTTCAATCACAACAATTGTGATGTTGTCATTGATGACAATGCTCTCTCTCTTCTTCCTGCTAAGTACCAGCTTTCCATCTCCGTCACGAACTTTTCGAGGAGGCTCAGGAATGCCCGTTTTTGCCTCCTTTCTCTTTATTGCGTCAAACACTTC
>CAZXBY010000010.1:0-12249 GCA_964639055.1 Candidatus Woesearchaeota archaeon | reverse complement strand
CTTTTATTACTCCTGATAGTCTTTTTTATTCTCTTCTTTCTAGCTTAAATAATCTTCCAGGGAAGATGTTAAGTTCTTTAATGGATTCTCTTTTCCAAATTGTATTAAACCTTCCAAGCATTTTATTGCAATCTTTTGTTTTTTTGTTTACCTTTTTTTATGCTACTCGTGATGTTGATAAATTGAATAATTATATTAGTAATCTTTCGCCTTTTTCAAAATCTACAGAAAAAAAGTTTTTAAAAGAATTTAGAGGAATTACAAATGCAGTTATTTTAGGTCAGGTTCTAATTGGTATTGTTCAAGGTCTTTGTTTGGGACTTGGACTTTTTCTTTTGGGCGTACCTAATGTTTTGACTTGGACTGTTATGACTGTTATTGTTTCTATTATTCCTGTTATTGGTCCATGGTTAGTTTGGGTTCCTGTAGCTGGATTTTTATTTATTCAGGGGGATACTACGGCTGGAATTATTTTGGCACTTTATGGAGGGGTCTTTGTCTCTAATATCGATAATTTTTTGAGACCTTATTTTTTGTCCAAATCTTCTCAATTACCGATTGTGGTTAGTTTAGTTGGCACTATCGGTGGACTTTATTTTTTAGGCATTTTAGGATTAGTCATTGGACCCTTGATACTTGCTTATGCATTAATTATAATTGATTTCTATAAAGAAGGTCGGCTTGGTGAATTATACAAAGAAACTAAACCAGGTGTTGGAAGTTATGAAATTAAAAATTAAAAATTTTAAGTGGCTTGCTGGTCGACCAGTTGTTGTTTTACATAAAGACACTGCGAAAAAAATGAATGTTTTTCAAAATGATCGAATTTGTTTACGTAATAGTCATAAATTTTATGCGGTTGTTGATATTTTTACTAAATTGGTTAAGGTTGGGGAGATTGGTTTGTCATCAGAGGTTACTAAGGTTTTTAGAAAGAAAGATGGCTTTATTTTAGATGTTACGGTTGGAGAAATGTCTTCAGCCACGAAATTAATTAAAAAAAAGATTGATGGAGAGGAACTAAATGCTAAAGAGCTTGAAATTATTATTGATCAAATTGTTAGAAATAATTTAACAGAAGCAGAGATTGCATATTTTGCATCAGCACAAAAAATGATGGGAATGACTTTGGCTGAGTCTATTAATTTAACTAAAGCTATGGTAAAAACTGGAGCGAGATTAAATTTTGGGAGAAAAAAAGTTATTGATAAACACTGTATTGGAGGGGTTGCGGGGAACAGGACTACTCCGATTGTTGTCAGTATTTGTGTAGCTATTGGACTTACTTTCCCAAAGACTTCATCTAGAGCGATTACTTCTGCTGCGGGAACAGCTGATGTTATAGAAACTATTAGTAATGTTGAATTGAAATTAAAAGATCTACATTCTATTGTTAATAAAACTGGAGGTTGTCTTGCGTGGGGTGGTTCTCTTCGTCTTGCTCCCTCTGATGATAAAATAATTCAGGTTGAAAGATTGATTAATTTAGATATAGAATCCCAACTTTTGGCATCTATTATTTCAAAAAAGATTGCTGCTGGTGGCAAATATATATTAATTGATATTCCTTATGGGGAAGGCTCAAAAATTGCTTCTTTTTCAAAAGCAAAAAAACTGGGAAGGAAATTTAAACAGATTGCTAAATCGTTTGATATTAAATTAAATGTAGTTTATAGTGATGGACGTCAACCTGTTGGCGATGGAATAGGTCCAGTTTTGGAGATGTATGATGTTTTAAGTGTTTTAAAGAACGAAGAGGGAGCGCCTTGTGACCTTAAAACAAAATCATTATTTTTGGCTTCTAAATTATTAAAGATGGCGGGTGTTAAAAAAGCAAAGCAAAAGGCTCTTGAAGTCTTGGAATCGGGAGAAGCATTTGATAAATTTAAAGAAATTATAAATGCTCAAAATGGTGGAAAGGATACTTTTGATAAGAAGATTAAGAATTTAAGACTTGCTCAATTTAAAACGATAGTTAAGGCCAAGCGTTCTGGGAATATTATTAAAATAAGCAATAAAAAAATTAATCATCTATGTAGAATATTAGGAACACCTGAGACTATGGGGGCAGGAGTTTATTTGGAGAGACATTTGGGAAAGGTAAAAAAGGGAGATATTCTTCTGAGGATGTATTCGGAGAATAAGAATAAGTTAGAACAAGCAAAAAGATATTTTGTTAAAGAAGAATTGATGAAGATTAAGTAAAATCTGTATAAAATTAAATAACTGTTGCTTTTATTATTTTAACCTCTTCGACTGGTCTGTCTCCGGCACCTGTTTGGACTGATGCGATTTTATCGACAATGTCCATTCCTTCTACGACTTTCCCAAAGACTGAATGTTTGCTATCTAAGAAGTTATTATCTACTAAATTAATGAAGAATTGGCTTGAGCCGGTATTTGGTCCTGCGTTTGCCATTGAGATTGTTCCTCTATTATTTTTGTTTCCACCTTTGTGCGTGAATTCGTCTTGAATTTTAGGAATCTTTGGGTCGCCCATTCCTGTTCCTGTTGGGTCACCACCTTGAATCATAAAGTTTTTTATTATCCTATGAAAGATTACTCCATCATATGTCTCTGACTTAACTAAGTTTTCAAAGTTACCAACCGTAATTGGCATATCGGAATATAACTCTAGAATAATGTCTCCCTGGTTTGTTTCTAGTTTTACTTTTGTATTTTGTTGTACCATTGTATCTTGTTGTTGGGTTATGAATAAATATCCTCCTATTAATATTACTAGAATTATTGCGCTTATAAGTATTATTCTTTTTTGTGTCAATCTTTTTTTCATATATATTAAAAATATAAGTAGTTTATAAAATTTAGGGAATTAGTCCATTCTCTTTTAAGCTCCAGTAATTTTTGTCTCCTATTATTATATGGTCAATTAAAGGTATATTCATTATAATTCCTGCTTCGTAGATCTCTTTTGTGGATTCTATATCTGCATCAGATGGAATTGGCTCTCCTGAAGGATGATTGTGTGCGAGTATTATTCCTGTGGCTCCTTCTTCTAGGGCGATTTTAAATATTTCTCTTGAATTTATAATTGATTCATTTAAAGATCCGATAAATAATGTTTTTATTCTTATTATCCTTCTTCTTGTATTCAAATAAATTGCGATTAAATGTTCTTCTTCTAAGTGAGAAATTTTTGGGATTAATATATTTGCTACCTCTTTTGCTGAAGTTATTATTGGATTATATTTTTCAGGAATGTTAAGCCTTCGTCCTAATTCTGCGATTGCTATTATTTTACAAGCTTTGGCTTTACCAATACCTAGTTCATTTGTGAGCTTTGTCATATTTTGATTCATCAATTTTTTTAATGAATATTTTGATGTTATTCTTTTTGAGAGTTCTAATACATTTTCTTTTTTTGTTCCTGTATTTAATATAATTGCTATAAGTTCGTAGTTGGAAAGGATTTGTGGACCGTGGTTAAATAATTTTTCTCGTGGGTATTCTTCTGGGTGGATTGGAGTTGACATGTATTAACTAGGTATAAGAAGTTATTAAAAATAGCGATTAAAGGAAAGAAAAAAGAAGAGGCTAAGCACTTTTTAAAAATATATTTTATTATCTTTTAAAACTCTTTTTTAACAGCTTTCCATATATCGGGATGTTTCCCAATCTGTAACATGGGTTCTAAAGTCTTCTATTTCCTTTTTTTTTGCGTTTACATATTTTATTAAAAAATCTTGACCAAATAGACTTATCATTATTTCGCTTCTTTCTAAGTAGCTAATGGCTTCATTTAATGACCTTGGGAGAATATCAAATCCCTGATTATTCTCAAATACACTCTCAATTGCTTCTGGAAGGAGAGTCATGTTTTGCTTAATTCCTTCAAGGCCGGCCTTTAATATGGCTGCGAATGCTAGATATGGAGAGCAACTAGGGTCTGGAGACCTTATTTCTGCCCTAACAGAAGATTCTTTTCCTTTTGTGTATCTTGGGACCCTGACTAATGCTGAACGATTTTTGCTTCCCCAACAAATATACACTGGTGCTTCGTAACCAACGATAAGCCTCTTGTATGAATTTACTGTTGGATTCATTATCGCTGTTGTTTCCTTGATATAATGTAGTTGTCCTGCGATAAAACTTTTTGCTATAGTTGAAAGTTTATTTGTGTCGTTATCATCAAAGAATAAAGAATTGCCTTGGGCATTAAAAAGACTAAAATGAATATGCATTCCATTACCTGCTTTTTTAGAAAAAGGCTTTGGCATAAAAGATGCTCTTAATCCCCTTTTATGTGCGATAGTTTTTATTATTTTTTTTAGAGTTATTACTCTGTCTGCTGTGACGAGCGCGTCATCATATTTGATCCCGATTTCGTGCTGTCCCTTTCCTACTTCGTGATGTGCTCTTTCTGACATTATTCCATAATTTTTCAGAGAAAGCATAATCTCCTTTCTTATTTTACTGCTTAAATCTCCGACTGGAGAATCGAAATAAGAGCCGGTATCAAACTCTGGAACAATTAACTTTTTTTCTTCTTTCTCAAAAAGATAAAATTCCACTTCTGGGCCAGTCTTAAAAAAGAAACCTTCTTCTTCTGCCTCTTTTATTACTTTTTTTAAAATTGTTCTTGGATCTCCTGTGAATAAATTTCCTTCTGGAGTATAAACATCGCAAAAAAATCTCGCCGTTTTTATATTTTCATTTTCTTGTGTTATTGCGAAAGTAGAAATGTCGGGTTTCAGGAACATGTCACTTTCTTTAGTTCTTGAATATCCTTTGATAGATGACCCATCAAACCATACTCCCCTTTCGATTGCCTCTTTTAAACAAGAAGATGGTATCTCTATTGTTTTTAATAGTCCAAATATGTCTGTAAATTCTAAATCTATAAACTCAACTTCTTCTTCTTCTATTTTTTTAAAAATATTTTCCATTTTTGTTTAACTAAAACTAATAAACAATAAATCTATATTAACTTTTATCCTCTTTTAGTTAACATATGACAACTTAATTGCGATATCTTTATATATTACTAAATATTTATCCTATTATTCAACTTAAAACTTGACGTTTGTTAGCATGGAACTTGATGATATAAATAAGAAAATATTAAATTTACTAATTGAAGATTCTAAAATTTCTTTTAGAACAATATCAAAAAAAGTAAGAGTTTCAACAGTCACTGCTTTTAAAAGAATAAAACAATTAAAAGCGCAAGGTATCATAAAATCTTATACTTTAGATATTGATTATGAAAAATTGGGTTATGATATCACTGTGATAATAAATGTTAGAATTTCCAAGGGAAAGCTATCACTGGTTGAGAACAAGATATCGACGAACCCCCATGTTTTTGCAATTTATGATGTGACTGGAGATTTTGATTCGGTAATTTTAGCAAGATTTAAGAATAGAAAGTCGATGGATGTTTTTTTAAAAAAAATTCAAACATATGATTTTATTGAAAGGACAAAAACAAATGTTGTTCTTAATACAATTAAGGAAAAAAGTATGTTTGCTGGTTAAAGGAGCGTTGAGGGGAAAAGAAGCAATCCATTAATCTTAAAAGTTAGTATAATTATAGATTATTAAAGTCCGTATCGTATAAAGCAACCTTTTAGGTTTCATGAATGCAATATGAACTTATTGTCCGTATCGCATAATGGTATTGCAGCAGGCTCGAACCCTGCGCCCTTTGGGTATCCCCGTTCGATTCGGGGTACGGACGTATTTTTCGAATTGAACTTCGATTCCGAGTAAAACACTTCGACTAACACTATTACCTACATTAAGCTTTTGAGATGTATTTTGTGAGTTTGGGGTACGGACGTATTAATTAATCTTAAAAAGCATCCTTTTCTTATTGTTTTATTGTGCCCACATCGCATAGGGTACACATTCGTTTACCGCGAATACGATGATGAATTTATTCATTATCATTCATAAGCCCACATCGCATAATGGTATTGCACTGGACTTGAAATCCAGGCCTTTACGGGCGTCCAGGTTCGATTCCTGGTGTGGGCGTTCTCTAGGATATCGAACCTTCGATTCCTTACTTGCAAAATGCATTTCGAAATCTCATTTATGAGTAGTGTTTCTTAAAGCGTTTTGCTCGGTGTGAGCGTGTTTTTTTTATGGGGAATCTAACCAAGATTCGGGCCGATCTCTCGGCACAAGAACCCCTGAGAAGGTTCCTGGTGTGGGCGTGTTTTATCATATATTACTACATTTGTTACCATCTGAATTCTTTTAAATTTGATTTTCTTTTTCTTTTTATGTTTGTTGAAAAGATCTCGGCTGGAAGTTATGAGCTTGATAAGTTTCTTGGCGGTGGATATGAAAAAGATATTATTACTACAATTTATGGGCCCGGTGGTTCGGGAAAGAGTAATTTTAGTTTGTCGGTTTGTGTGAGCGAAGCTAAAGCTGGGAAAAAAGTTGTTTTTATGGATACAGAGGGGAGTTTCTCTGTTGAGAGATTTTTTCAAATTCATGGTGGTAATGAAGAAGATGTAAAAAGAGACATTGAAAATATTCTGCTCTTGAAACCGACCTCTTTTGAAGAGCAGGAAGATTCTTTTAATAGCCTATTAAAATGGGTTAAGGAGAGTGAGATTTCACTGATTATTGTTGACTCTATTGTTATGTTATATCGATTAGAATTGGGAGATGCGATAAAAACGGAGGAAACTGAAAAGATTCGAGAGGTAAATAGAAAGTTAGCGGCACAACTTAGGTCTTTGAATGAAATTGCGAGAAAGAGGAACATTCCTGTTCTTGTTACTAATCAGGTTTATACACAATTTGTGAAAAATGAAACGGAAGAAAAAATAGAGAGAGAGGTTAATATGGTTGGTGGAGATTTGTTGAGGTATTGGAGCAAGTGTTTAATTGAATTGCAAAATTTACACGGAAAAAGAAGGGCTATTTTAAGGAAGCATAGAAGTTTACCGAACAAGGAGATTAATTTTGAAATTATTAACTCTGGGATTAGAAGAAGAGGATTGTTTTAGTTTGTTGTCCTTAACCATATTTTTGATACTTACCTTAGTTTTTCTTTCGCCTTCCCCTATGAAGTAAGGTGCACAAAATTCAAACATAAATTAGGATAACATAAAAAAATGAGACATAGGGAATACGAGAAGAATTAATATTATATTAAATCAAATGACACTGGTTGAGAAATTTTAATTTTAACAAAAAAGGGCAGAACTCCAACATTATATCCTTAATTACATATATAACGATTTCTATTTTTTATAACAACCATCTATAAAAGTAAATATTAACATTTTATTTCATGCAAAAGAAGTATATTTTTGTAAGTGGAGGTGTATTGTCTGGTTTAGGCAAGGGTATTGCAGCGGCATCTATTGGACATATTTTGTCTCACAAATATAGTGTTGTTCCTGTTAAGCTTGATGGATATTTAAATACAGATCCTGGTACCATGAATCCACAAGAACATGGAGAGGTTTTTGTCTTAGATGATGGAGCGGAAGTTGACATGGATTTTGGACATTATGAACGTTTTTTGAATTGTACCTGCAACAAAAATCAGTCAATTACTATGGGAAAAATTTTTACTGAAATTCAAAAGAAAGAAAGGAAAGGAGATTATTTAGGGAAAACTGTTCAGATGATTCCTCATGTGACTGATTTAATTAAAGAAAAAATCAAAATTGCAGGGAATGAGTCTGACATTACTATTATTGAGGTTGGTGGAACTGTTGGAGATATTGAAGCTGAATTGTTTATTGAAGCTATTAGACAACTTGCTTTAGAAGTTGGTTATAAGAATTCTCTTTTTGTGCATTTGACATACATTCCTATCCCTGGGCATGTGGGAGAGGCTAAGACAAAACCATCTCAACAGAGTGTAAAATTAATGTTAGAAAGAGGGCTTCGTCCAGATATTATTCTGGGTAGATGTAAGGATCCTATAAGCGAAAAAATCAAACAAAAGATTTCTTTATTTTGTAATGTTCAGGAGAGGGCTGTTCTTTCAGCGCATGATGTAAAAAATATTTATGAGATTCCTGAGATGTATTACCACCAAGGATTAGTCTCGCTTTTAAACGAGAGATTAGGACTTGATCTTCCTTATGAGATTGATCTTCGTTGGAAGAAATTGACAAAAAATCTGAATAATTTGAAATCGACAGATAAGGAAATTACAATCGCTGTTTGTGGAAAATATACTGCACTAGAAGATTCTTATGCTTCTATTATTGAAGCTTTGATTCATTGTCGTGCTAACACTAAAACTAATATTAATATGAAGATGATTGAAACATCAGATTTAAACACAGAAGAAGACGTAGAAAAAGCACTTATTGGAGTTGATGGGATTATTGTTCCTGGGGGATTTGGAAATAGGGGAACGGAAGGGAAAATCAGAGTCATTAAACATGCGAGAGAAAAAAATATTCCTTATCTTGGTATTTGTTTGGGATTGCAACTAGCTGTATTGGAATTTGCGAGAAATGTCTGTGATATTAAAAATGCTACTTCAGAGGAATTTGATTCTAATTCTAGTGAACAATTAATAAAATATCTTCCTGGGCAAAACGAAAATGTTGATATGGGTGGAACGCTTAGGCTAGGTAGTTGTAAAGCGTTTTTAAATAAGGATAATAAAATCTCAGAGGTTTATGAGAAAGCAGACATTATTCATGAACGACATAGACACAGATATGAAGTTAATCCTGACTTTCATGAGGTATTGAAGACAAATGGTTTAAACTTGGCTGGATTGTCAGAAGATAAACGGCTTGTTGAATTTATTTCTTTAGAATCTCATCCATACTTTGTCGCAACGCAAGGACATCCTGAGTTGAAGAGTAAGCTTGAAAAACCGGCGCCATTGTTCTTAGGGTTGGCTAAAGCGGCGATTGAGAAAAAGTATCCGCTAAAGGAATAACTTATATATTGTAATTTTCTTGTCTTTTTATGGTAAAAATATTGGCGGCAGCTGATTTACATGGCAGTTATGATATTGCAAAAACTTTATCAGAGAAAGCCAGAGAAAATAATGTTGATTTAATTGTTCTGGCGGGAGATCTTCATGGGATGAAGGAAGGGAAGGGAAAAATTCTTGATGTATTCCAAAAAGAAAATCAAAAAGTAATATTTATTCCTGGAAATTGGGATTCACAAAAGGAGCATGATCTTTTAAGAAAAAAAACTAGATCTATTCATAACTATTATGTAACATATGATGATGTCGGCCTGGTTGGAATCGGAAATTGTGATATGAAGTTTTCTTTAGACGAAGAAGACTTTTTTCAAATTAAAAAACAATTTCTCAGAATGAAAACATCAAAGAAGGTTTTGGTTTCACACTTGCATGCTAGGGGAACGAAAGCAGAATTTTCTGGTATTTTAGGCGACGATTTTTTAAGAAAGGC
Source organism: Candidatus Woesearchaeota archaeon (assembly GCA_964639055.1). Lineage (GTDB taxonomy): Archaea > Nanobdellota > Nanobdellia > Pacearchaeales > GW2011-AR1 > JAGVXH01. The sequence goes on along the minus strand of CAZXBY010000010.1, from coordinate 2,863 downwards.
TGTTGATGAGTTTAGCCCTGATTTATTAATTTCAGCTCATATCCATGAGGGTGAGGGTATTGAAGACGTTATCGGAAAAACGAGAGTTCTCCAGGTTGGTAGAAAAGGAAAAATTATTGATATTTAATAGTTAAATCTTTTTTTATTAAAAATTGTTGAAGTAAAAATAAAATGAATTCAAATAGAACAGAGTTATATTCTTTGTTTTTATTCATTTATTAAATTATTTTAATTTTCTGATTGAAATTAACTTTTAATAAATTTAAATTTTCCGCAATAATTAAAAAGCCTTATCTTTACCTTTATACCATGGCAAAAGCAAAGTCTACGCTTATTATTACAGAGAAACCAAGTGCGGCATCTAAGATAGCTCATGCTCTTTCGAATGGGAAAGATGAGAAAATTGTTACAAAGGATAAGGTTTCATATTATAATTTCCAAAGAGATGGAAAAGATTTTTTGGTTGGATGTGCTGTTGGACACTTATATGGTATTCAACAAATTGCACCTCGTGGTCCATTTCCTAACTTTGAGGTTGAATGGCAGCCAGCGTTTCAAAAAAAAAATTCTGCTTTTACTAAGAGATATTTGAATGTCTTGAAAAAATTGGCTAAAGAGTCTGATGAATTTATTGTTGCTACGGATTTTGACAGAGAAGGAGAAGTTATCGGATGGAATATTTTGAGATATTTATGTAAGCAAAAAGATGCTAAGAGAATGAAGTTTTCAACCTTGACTAAAGAAGAATTGGAAAAATCCTTTAATAATCTTTTACCAAATTTAAAGTGGGGTGCGGCTTATGCGGGAGAAACAAGACACTTTATTGATTGGTTTTATGGTATCAATTTATCAAGGGGGTTAATGAAAGCACTTTCAAAAACTGGACAATTTAAGATTCTTTCTATTGGTAGAATTCAGGGACCATCTTTAAAGATTTTAGTTGATAAGGAGAAAGAAATTGAGAAATTTATTTCTACACCATATTGGCAGATTTTCTTACAAATTCAGGATATTAATAAGCAAAAATTGGAAGTTAAGTTTCCTCGTGACATTATTAACCCATCTGAGTTATTAAAATTTGAGCATTTGAAAGATAAAAAAGGCATAGCTATAACTAAAATCAAGGAAGAAGACGTCCGTGCTCCCATTCCACTTGACTTAACCACTCTGCAGACTGAAAGTTTTAAACTTTTTAGATTAACTCCAGCTCAGACATTAAGTGTTGCACAAAATCTTTATACTGATGGAGTTATTTCTTATCCTAGAACTTCTTCACAGGAGTATCCAAGTGCTATTGGATATGACAAAATTCTAAAGAGATTACAAAAATATACTACTTTGACTAAGTATGGAGTAAACGCTACTCCAACAAAGGGAAGTAAGACAGATCCTGCACATCCTGCTATTTATCCGACTGGAGAGATGAAGAAGCATTCGGGGTCAGAACAGAAGGTTTATGATTTGATTGTTAAACGATTTATTTCTTGTTTTTGTTTGCCAGCTAAGGTTGAGAATAAAAAAGTTACTATTGATGTTGATGGATTAAAGTTTACTAAGTCTGGCAAGGTTATTATTGAAAAAAACTGGATGAATGTTTATCCGACTGGAATTAAGGAAGAAAAAATTCCAACTATTAATGGTGAGGTTGATATTACTGAGATTAGAACTGAAGAAAAAATGACACAACCACCTAATCGTTATACTCCAGCATCTTTAGTTAAAGAGCTTGAGAAAAGGAATCTTGGAACTAAGGCAACTAGAGCACAGATTGTTGAAACACTTACAACTAGAGGGTATGCAAGGGGAAAATCTATTGAAGTTACTGAACTTGGGATGCAGATGGAGAAAACTCTTGAAAAATTTTCTCCTTTAATTTTGGATGAGAAACTTACTTCAAAAATGGAAGAAGAGATGGAAAAAATTGAATTGTCTGATAAAGATTTTGAAAAACAAGAAAAGAATATCTTGGAGGAAGCAAAAGTAACTATTAACAAAATTGCTGAGAAATTTGTTAAAGATATGGATAAGATTGGGGCGTCTTTGGCAGATGCTAACGAAAAAGTTTGGGCAGAGGAAAGAGAACAAAATACTATGACTGAATGTCCTGTTTGTAAAACCGGAAAACTTAGAGTAATGTATGGAAAAAGATATAGCAGATATTTTGTTTCTTGTGACGCTTATCCTAAATGTAAGACTATCTTTTCGTTACCACCTAAGGGAATGATGAAACCAGCTAGAATGTCAAAGAAGGATGCTCTTGAAGCTGGGAAAGAAGAGGGAGCTTTGGAAGAATGTGCGAAATGCGGTTTTCCTTTAATTGCATCTTTTCAGAGAGGAAAGGCTCCATGGAAATTTTGTTTTAATCCTAAATGTCCGACAAACGCTGAATTAATGAAAAAGAAGGAAGAATTTAAGAAAAAACTTGCTAGTGGCGAGATTGAGATTGGGAAAGATGGGAAGGTTGTCGATCATACAAAAAAAGTGAAGAAGGTAACTAAGAAGAAGACTGTGAAGAAAAAGGTTGCGAAGAAAAAAGTTGCTAAGAAGAAAGCAGTAAAGAAATAATTTAGCAGACTAACTCTCAAGTTTGTCAATGGCTGAATCAGAAACGCCTATTTCTTTAACATATCTCCTGTATGCTGTTCTTATTCCTTCTTTTTTAAGATTCTGTCTAACGGCTTCAACTAGTGTTTCATCTTCAAAAAAAGCTGAACAAACATTACAATCAATTCTCCCAAATGGTTTAAACCCTGGGTCTACCTCTTTTGCTAAGTATGCTAAAAACCTAACTTGGCCCAGTTGTTTTGCTGTAAATATCTCATCCTTTCTTATTCTATCGAGTATCTGAATAAGCATTTCATCG